>JAFUYE010000006.1 GCA_017470715.1 Selenomonadaceae bacterium | reverse complement strand
GAGCGACTGATAAATTTTTGGCGGCTACCTGATTGGATGCAACGTCACGTTGCTTTCACGGCGACATTCGACAGCCTTACGAAACCGGTTGCGAAATTCAAAAGAAACGTTTGGAGTGCGCCATTTACGTTCAAGCGAAATTGTCGGTGGAAAATTGACCTTCGAAAAATTTTTCGTCACGTTACGGCGCGGCGATAACGTTTGAATAATTTGGAGTTGCGGCGCGTCAACTGTTCCGTCGCTTTTAAAGCGACCGACTGACGAATTTTCTGCCGCTTGTAATGAGCGGTATTTTTTTGCGCGTCTTGTCATTGCGGCGCGTTTGGTTTATTATTCACTGAAATTGATTTTAGCGCGGGAGGATTTTCATGGACGACAAAATGTTGGACTGGATGACACTGGCGGAAAAATTTTCGTCAAGCGGTGACCCTCGCTCCATGCGTGCCGTCGCTCGTGAAATTTTTGAAGTTGATAAAAATTCCGCCGAAGGTCTCGCGATTATGGCGGAATCTGCGTTGTACCTTGGCAACGTCGACGAGGCGGAAAATTTATCGCAATATTCTTTGTCGGTGGACGCGAATAATCTGCGCGGGCGATTGGTCTTGGGCGGTGTCGCGGTAAAAAAATTAAAGCTCAAAGCACAGATAAAAATTTTTGAAGCCGTAATCGACGATGCGCACAAACGTTTGAAACAGCTGACTGCCAAATTCAACGAGTACACTCGAAAACTTTCTGCGGAGCGACGACCAAAGACTGACGAAGACGTTGAGTTTCAAAAGCGTCTCGACAAAGAATTTTTTTTGACAAACGCGATTTTGTTCAAGGCACTGTGCTGGATTTCCAACGGACTTTATTTGGCGGGCGAACCGCATCGTGCAGCAGATGTTTTGCTTGAGGCAAGCACGCTCACCGACCAAATCGACCGCGCCGCAGAATTGTACTCGAAGCATTTGTTCCTGCGCAATTATCGCGAAATGTCGATTAAGCAAGCCAAAGAGATCGCACAAAAATTTGATACGTTCTTTGCAAAAGTTCCGCCGTTCCCGCACAACCAAAAAAGTCACGACCCCGACAAAAAAATTCATATCGGTTACATTTCGCCCGACTTCCGCGAACATGCCGTTGCAAATTTTTTGCCGCCGCTGTTTGAAAACTACGACGCCGAAAATTTTTCCGTGACATGTTACAGCACGGGCAGAAAAGATTCCGTCACTGAAAAAATTAAGCGCAACAAAATCGGCTGGCGTGAATTAATCGGCAAAGACGCGTTGACTGCCGCGAAAATTATCGACGAAGACAACGTGGATATTTTGGTTGACTTGTCGGGGCATTCGCAGGACAGTTGCTTACCGATTCTTGCACACAAGCCCGCGCCCGTACAAATTTGCGGTATCGGTTACACGGCGACGACGGGGCTCGGCACGATTGATTATTTTTTGTCCGATAAAGTTTGTTCGCCGGAAACTTTGCCGTCGGCATTTATCGAAAAAATTTTGCGTGTCGACTCGTGCAATTTGTGTTATTCGCCGGGGCTGATTCGCGACATTCCGGAGCCGGAACTTCGCGCACCGATTTTGAAAAACGACTTCATAACTTACGGCTGTTTCAACAACTTTGCCAAAGTCAGCGAAGAAATTCTTTACGTGTGGCGTGCAATTCTCGATCGCGTGCCGAAATCCCGACTGGTTTTGAAAAATAAAATTTGCAGTCTCGAAGACGGTTGCGAAATTGTCCGCGAAAAATTAACCAAGATGAGTTTTCCGCTCGACCGCGTGGAACTTCGCCCGTACAGCGCGGATTATCTCGAACAATACCGCGAAATTGACGTGGCACTCGACACGTTCCCTTACACCGGCGGAACAACGACTTGCGAAGCTCTGTACATGGGCGTTCCCGTCGTCACGTTGCGCGGAAAAACTCACGGCTCGCGATTAAGCGCGTCGATTTTGACGGCGGCGGATATGGCTGAACTTATCGCTCACAGCCCGATGGATTACATAAAAAAAGCCGCACAGCTTGCCCGTCGAAAAGAACTTGTCGCGGCGTATCATGTCGGTTTGCGCGAACACATGCAAAAATCCGCGTTGATGAATTCCGAAAATTACATTCGCAACTTGGAAAAAATTTATCGGAAAGTTTGGCAGGATTATTGTCATTCGATTAATCAAAGAAATTTTAACCCGACGTTTAATTTTTAGCTTTGAGCTTTTAGCTTTAAGCTTTAAATTTTGAGGAAAATCGTTGCCGCACCTTAAAGCTTAAAGCTTATAACCTTAAAGCTCGCAAAGGAGAACCTTTATGACGTTAACCAAAAAGTCCGTTGAATTGCTTGCCCCCGCAGGAAATTTTGACGCGCTTATCGCCGCTGTCGAAGCCGGTGCCGACGCGGTTTATCTCGGCGGAAAAGCTTTCAATATGCGCGTTCACCGCAGCGATTTTAATTTCAGCAACGAAGAACTTAAAGCCGCGATTGAGTTTGCTCATGCCCGCGACGTAAAAATTTATGTCACGTTGAACAATTTAATCAGCGCGGAAGAAATTGCCCCGCTCGAAAAATTTTTGGCGTTCCTGAACGAAATTCAGCCCGACGCAATTCTTGTACAGGATTTGGCGGTGATCAATCTCGTTCGCAAGCTCGGCATAAAAATTCCGATGCATGCGTCAGTTATGATGAACACGCACAATTTCCGCACGATTGAACTGCTTAAAACTTTCGGGATAACCCGCGTCGTTGTCGGGCGCGAATTGACGTTGACGGAAGTTTCGTTGCTCAAAGAACGCACGGGCATCGAAGTCGAATATTTCATGCATGGCGACATGTGCTTTGCCGAATCGGGGCAGTGCATTCATTCGGGCGTTGTCTTCGGGCAGAGCGGCAATCGCGGGCGTTGCATGAAACCTTGTCGCTGGAGCTATAAATTTATCGACGAAACGACTGGCGAAATTTTAAATGATTCGTCATACAAACTTGCGCTCAACGATATGTGCATGTTCAGAAATATTCCCGATTTGATTCAAGCCGGCGTTGTCAGTTTCAAAATCGAAGGACGCATGAGACCGCCCGAATTTGTTCGCCGACTCGTTTCGACGTACCGCCGCGAAATTGACGCGTACATTGCCGACCCGACCGGTTACAGCGTCGACGAAAAACTTTTTGCCGAACTGTACAACAACCGCGTTCGCGAATTCACGACGACTTTTGCATTCGGGCAGCCGACGGTTAAGGACATCGGCTTGACGGGCGAACGTGAGCCGAAAATTTTTTCCCGCGCAGTTGTCGAACCGAATTTTGACGACGCGGCTGTCAAAGAAATTTTTTCAGCTGAACGGGCGATTGACGGGCACGGCAAACCGAAATTGACTGTTCGGGCGGCGACCGTCGAAAATGCACGTGCGGCGATTGATTCGGGCGCAGATTGTGTTTACGTCGGCGGAGAAATTTTTAAACCGTTGAAGCCGCAATCGATTGACGCGCTGAAATCTGTAGTCGAATTCGTTCACTCGGCGGGCAAAAAAATTATTCTGTCGACGCCGCGAACCTGCAAGGATAAAGATTCGGCAGAGCTTGCGGAATTTTTTGCGCGGGCGACCGAAATTAATTTTGACGGCGTGACTGTCGGCAACCTCGGCACGCTGAAACTTGTCAATGAATTGACCGACAAACCGATTTTCGCGGACGTGTCGTTTAACGTGTTCAATCCCGTCGCCGCAGAATTTTTGCAAAGTCTCGGCGTCGTGCAGGCAACCGCGTCACTCGAATTGAGTTTCGCGCAAGTCCGCAGTGTCGTCGAAAATTCACCGTTGCCGATTGAAATTATCGTTCACGGCGCAACCGAATCAATGATTTCCGACCACGACTTTTTGAAACTGTATCTGCGCGGCTACGACGAATTTGCAACACCCGACGCGTTGAATCGACATTACGCGTTGCAGGACGAAGCCGGCGAAATTCATTCGTTGCGCGTCGATCAGTTCAAGCGTTGGCATATTTTTTTCGGCAAGGAACTTTGTCTGTTGCCTTACGTCGAAAAATTTTTCGGAGCGGCGGCGTTGCGTATCGAAGCGCAAAATTATTCGCCCGAACGAACCGCGCAGGTTGTCAAACTTTATCGTGACGCGATTGACGGCAAAAATTTTTCCGCTGACTTCGACGCGTACAAAAAAATTACACCAAAACTCGGCGCGGGCGTTTATCGTTTCAAGCAAAGCAAAAATTCAATCGCGTAAAAAATTTCCCCGACGTTCAAGACGCCGGGGATTTTTTTGCAACGTCAGACGCAACGTCACGTTGTTTTCAATTAAAAATATCACCGCCAAAAATTTTTGACAATCGCACGCTTTGACGCCGAATTTTGCCGCTATCTTCGCATGAACTTAAACCCTTGACATTTTGTTGAATAGGGATTATTATACCGCTTGTGATTCGGCGGGGCACCGTCGAGCAAGATCGAATTTCCAATTTTGGGAGGCAGATATTTATGATAAAGCCACTGGGAGACAGAGTTGTCGTTGAAGTTGCCGAGGTCGAACTCAAGACCAAAAGCGGCATCATCATGCCCGAAACCAGCAAAGAGAAGCCGCAAAAAGGCAAAGTCGTTGCTGTCGGAACGGGCAAGCTCCTCGACAACGGCACCCGCGCCGCAATGGAAGTCAAAGCCGGCGACGAAGTCATCTTCAACAAATATGCGGGCAGCGAAGTCAAAGTGGACGACAAAGACTATCTCGTTATTCGCGAGAGTGACATTTTGGCAATTCTTTGATAAGGGAAAAGGGATAAGGGAAAAGGGATAAGTAAAGACACAACGCTTGTCCCTTGTCCCTTAAATTGGAGGTAATTGGTTTATGGCAAAAGAAATTTTGTTCGACGAAGAAGCTCGCCGTGCACTCAGCCGCGGCGTTGACGCATTGGCAAACGCAGTTAAAGTGACGCTCGGTCCGAAAGGTCGCAACGTCGTTCTCGAAAAAAAATTCGGCGCACCGACAATCACCAATGACGGTGTCACCATTGCACGCGACATCGAACTTGAGGATCATTTTGAAAACATGGGCGCGCAGCTCGTCAAAGAAGTTGCAACGAAAACAAATGACGTTGCAGGCGACGGCACCACGACCGCTACGCTCCTTGCTCAAGCCATCGTTCGCGAAGGTTTGAAAAACGTCGTTGCGGGCGCAAACCCCATGATTATCAAAAAAGGCATCGAAGTTGCGGTTGCCAAACTCGTCGACGAAATTAAAAATCGTGCCAAAAAAGTCGAAGGCAAAGAAGCTATCGCACAGGTTGCGTCAATTTCTTCCGGCGACACGGAAATCGGTCAGCTTATCGCGGACGCAATGGAAAAAGTCGGCAATGACGGCGTCATCACCGTTGAAGAATCCAAAACCATGACGACCAATCTTAAAGTTGTCGAAGGTATGCAATTCGATCGCGGCTACATTTCGCCGTACATGGTCACCGACGCCGACAAAATGGAAGCCGTTCTCGACGACCCGTACATTCTGTTGACGGACAGAAAAATTTCCTCGATTCAGGACATCTTGCCGATTCTTGAGCAAGTTGTCAAACAGGGCAAATCACTCGTTATCGTCGCGGAAGACGTTGACGGTGAAGCTCTCGCGACAATCGTCGTCAACAAACTTCGCGGCACGTTCAAAGCTCTTGCGGTCAAAGCTCCCGGTTTCGGCGACAGACGCAAAGCCATGCTCGAAGACATTGCGATTTTGACGGGCGGCACGGTTATCAGCGAAGAACTCGGACGCAAACTCGACAGCGTCACTTTCGCCGACCTCGGTCATGCGCGTCAAATTCGTGCAACCAAAGAAGAAACCACTATCGTCGAAGGCAGCGGCGACAAGGATGAAATTTCCGCTCGCGTCGCGCAGATTCGCAAACTCATCGAAACCACGACCAGCGATTTCGACAAAGAAAAACTTCAGGAACGTCTTGCCAAACTCGCGGGCGGTGTTGCGGTTATCGAAATCGGCGCGGCTACCGAAGTCGAAATGAAAGAAAAGAAACTCCGCATTGAGGACGCTCTCAACGCAACTCGTGCTGCTGTCGAAGAAGGTATCGTCGCGGGCGGCGGCACCACGTTTATCGACATTCAACATGCGCTTGATGACGTTCAGGCTGAAGGCGATGCGAAAGTCGGCGTTGAAATCGTCAAACGCGCAATCGAAGAACCCGTTCGCCAAATCGCCAACAATGCCGGTCAGGAAGGCTCCGTTGTTGCCGAAGCAGTCAAGAAGTCCGAAAAAGGTATCGGATTCAACGCGCTCACCAACGAATATGTCGACATGATTAAAGCCGGTATCGTCGACCCCGCGAAAGTCGTTCGTTCGGCTCTGCAAAACGCGGCGTCAATCGCGGCAATGATTTTGACGACGGAAACACTCGTTGCCGACAAACCCGAACAAAATCCGCCGCCGGCTCCCGGCATGGGTGGAATGCCCGGCATGATGTAATCAATTAGGAATGAAGAATTAGGAATTATTGTTTCCGTTCCTATAAAAAAAGCCTCCGAGCAATCGGAGGTTTTTTTGTTGGCGAATCAGAATTTGGTAATTATGGCAGTCATTTCACATTCCTAATTCCTAATTCCACATTGCAGTTGTCGGCGGGGGCTTTTTCGATGCAATTAGCAATTAGTAATTAGGAATTAGGAGTTAATTTCGCGTCAACAATTCCTAATTCCTCACTCCTAATTCCTAATTGCAGTTTACCGACAACCGCTAAATAAAATTCGTTATCAAAAATCTTGACAAGCTCGGTTGACTGCGTTATCATTGCGCAGGCTTGAGACGAATTGATAAGCTGAATCATTTGAGGAAACACGGCCACTCAAAAGCGAACAGCTTCCGATGACTTTCAAGTCAAATGTAAGGAGGCTTTTCATCATGAAAAAATCTTTATCGGCGTTTTTGGCGACGGCGTTCGTCCTCGGCACAAGCGCAACCACGTTCGCGGCGGCCAATCCGTTCAGCGACGTTCCTGCGGGGCACTGGGCTTATCAGTCCGTTGCAAAACTCGCGCAAGCAGGCGTTATCGAAGGTTACGGCGACAACACGTTCCGTGGCGACCGCAACATCACCCGTTACGAAATGGCGCAGATGATTGCCAAAGCTATGGCGAAAAATCCTTCGGGCGTGACGAAAGCCGAACTCGACAGACTCGCGGCGGAATTCCGCGACGAATTGGAAGCTCTCGGCGTTCGCGTTGCCGAACTTGAAAAATATGCCGACAAAGTCATTTGGCACGGCAAAATTGAGTACACTTACGACCAAACGAAAACCGACCCTTTCAACACCGGACGCAAGACGAAGGAAAAATCCAACGGTTTTATTTTCCGTTTGGAGCCGTCGGCTCACGTCAATGAACACTGGACGGTTAATGCCCGTATCGACGCCGAAGTCGACATGAAAAAAGATACTTCGACGGATTTTGAATTGGTACGCGCTTGGGCGGAAGGCGATTACGACAAACTCAATCTCAAATTCGGTCGCTTTGAATTTTATCCCGAAAATGAATTCGGTCTCATGTGGGATAGCGAAATTACCGGTGCATCGGTAACTTACGGCGACAAATGGAAATTCAACGTCCTCGGCGGTCGAATCAAAGCTGACGGTATCGGCGGCGGCATTTTGGGCGAATCGGGATCCGAAGACGACCCCTCAACGCTTTTGGGCGTGCGCGTCGACTATGAAGAACCCGACAGTCGCGGCTTGTTCGGCGGCGCGGGCTGGTACCACATCAAAGACGACGACTTGGCTTGGAGTTACAATCCTTTTCGGCACAACGAAAGATACAATCGCAAAAATTACAACAAGGCAAGCATTTGGACGGCAAACCTCGGCTACAAATTTACCGACTTGTTGACGCTCAAAGGTACCTACGCTCAAAACACCAAAGCCGATTTCGACGACAAATCTTGGCAGGCGGAACTTGACTACGGCAACTACGAAGACGCTCCCGAAAAAGGTCAATGGATGGTTTACGCCGGTTATCGCAAGCTGGGCACGAACCTTTCTTTCATGCCGACTGACGAAGATGCTATGCGCGGAACTCGCGGTTTCGTAATCGGTGCTGCTTGGGCTCCATTTAAAAATGTCGGTCTTATCGCCAAATACTTCAACGGCAAGTACAACAGTGACAGCCTCAACAGCGGGCGCGGCAAGGCAGAAAGAATCTGGGCACGCGTCGAATTGTTTTTCTGAACGAACGACTTCAACCAACGGAGCTTCCGAGAAATCGGAGGCTCTTTTCGTTTGCCTGTTGAAAAATTTTATATTATAGCATGAAACAAACATGAAAGCCGGTTTCAAAAAAATTTTTGAAACGCTTGACACGGCAATTTTTCTGTATTATTATTGCGCCGGCTTGAAGGACAAGGCAAAGAAGTAATCAGCTTGAGGAAACACGGCCACTCAATTTTGAACAACTTCCGCGCCATGTTGCTGAAAGTCAAAAGTTCTTTCACAACATTTCATTTACCGGCATCTTTAAGGAGGATGTTCAAAATGAAGAAAACAGTAGCATCAGCATTGGCGGCAGCATTTGTCGTCGGAGCAAGTGCAACCACGTTCGCGGCGGCCAATCCGTTCAGCGACGTTCCTGCGGGTCACTGGGCTTATCAGTCCGTTGCAAAACTCGCACAAGCAGGCGTTATCGAAGGTTACGGCGACAACACGTTCCGCGGCGACCGCAACATCACCCGTTACGAAATGGCGCAGATGATTGCCAAAGCCATGGCGAAAAATCCTTCGGGCGTCACCAAAGCTGAACTCGACCGTCTTGCCGCTGAATTCCGTGATGAATTGGAAGCTCTCGGCGTTCGCGTGGCTGAACTCGAAAAATATGCTGACAAAATTCAGTGGTTCGGCAAAATCGAGTACACCTACAAAAACCACAAGACCGACAACGTTTACAACAAACAGCGTCGTCGTCACCACAGCACCGACGGTCACACCCGCGTTAAACAGGACGACTGGATTTTCCGTTTTGAGCCTGTTGCGCACGTCAATGACAACTGGACGCTCCGCGCTCGTATCGATGCACACGTCGACCTGAGCCGCGACAACTCGACCGATTTCGAATTGGTTCGTGGTTGGGCACAAGGTGACTATGACAACTTCCAAGTCAAAGTTGGTCGTCAACCCCTGTACACCAACGAAGACGGTATCGTCTGGGATACTGAATACACCGGCGGCGAAATTACCTTCGGCAACTTCGCAAAAGGCTTCCGCGCAACCATCTACGGTGGTCGTCTTGCAGCTGGCAAAGTTGGCGGCTCGATGAGAAACTCCGGTTCGTGGAACGGACGTCAAGACGGCGTCAGCTCGCATGACAGATGGGCTAATGCGGCAGGTTCGCTCGGCAACTACTCCGAAAGCGGCGACCGTACAGATCCTTCGAGCTTCTGGGCAATCAACCTGCAGTACACCCCTGAAGGCGACGGTCTCTTCGGCGGCTTGGGTTACTACCACATCAAAGACGATGACTTCAAATATTACAATTTGGCCGGCGTCAAGGCTCCCAACGTCTTCTACAGCAAAAGCGGCAACGCCGACAAAGCGCAGATCTGGTCTGTGAACTTGGGCTATCGCTTCGGCAAAGCGCAAATCTGGGGCGCATATGCGAAGAACAGCAAAGCTGATTACGAAAATAAATCGTGGCAGGCACTCATTCGCTACGGTGATCTCTACGGCGGCGGCAACCAGAACACCCACAAAGGTCAATGGGCTGTCTGGGCTGGTTACAAAGAACTCGGCTCCAATGCGTCCTTGTGCGCAATCAACTGGGATGATGCTTACGCGGGCACCAGAGGTTTCGTTTGCGGCGCGTCTTGGGCACCGATGGACAGAATCGTTGTCCTCGCCAAATACTTCAAGGGCAAATACATTGAAGGCCCCGGCGATGCGGAACGTATCTTCGGTCGTGTGGAATTCTTCTACTAAGCCGAAACTTCCGAGGTTGCAAAGCCTTAAAAACTTCACAGCGTAAACAACACGGAGTCCCCGAAATTATCGGGGGCTCTTTTGATTTGCGTGTTGTAAAATTTTCTGAATGTTTCAAACTGCGCGGCGTTTAAATTGACGTATCGCCGATACGGTTCGTCAAAATAAAAATCCGCGTCCACGTCGAAAATTTTCGTGCGTTTGAACGCGGCGTGATTTTCAGTTTTAGTCGTTGCCGTTCGGATTTTTTTCGTCGACGTGCTGATTGACGGCGGCAAGTTGTTGCAGGAATTTCAGCAAAGTTTTTTGGGCGTCCTCGGGTAATGCACCGAAGGCGTCAAGCAAATTTTTCTGCTGTGCCGTGATTTTCTGTTCCGAGTTATCGGTAGCAGACAACGCAATTCCGTTGCCGTGCCGTGCAATGAATTCGTCAATCGCCCGCCGAATCATTTCCATTTTCCCAAGGCCGATAATTCCCGCCGCTTCCGTCCATTCGGCATTTTTACCTTTTCGTGCTTTGAAAGTAATCGTGTCATAGGTGTTCGCTTCGTATTGTCGCCGCGCTTCTTTATTTCTTCCCATGATAACCACACTCCTTTTCGCGATATTATATCACGAGAAAGAGTTTGCCGCCGTAACACGTCACAATTAAATTTTTCGCAACAAAAAAGGGCAGTCACCTGACCGCCCAAAAATTTTTAACGTGCGTGCCGCATGGAATTGACGGGGATATTTGCGACGAGCGCGACCGAGTCCGAATCATTTTCAAGGGCAATTTCCATGTCGGCGCGGTTTATGTTCATGTACTTGGACAGGACGCCGATAATTTCTTCTTTGATTTTTTCCATAATCTCCGGCGAAATACTGGCGCGATCGTGAATCAGGACGACTTGCAAGCGTTCTTTGGCGACCGTGCCGGATTTTTTTTCGGACATGCCGAAGACTCTTTTAAGGACATCAAGCATTGGCAATCCTCCTTACAGCAAGCCGAAAAGTTTTTTCAGGCGGGCGAAGAAACCTTCCTTTTGCGGTTTGAGGAAGGGAACATTTTCGCCGCAAATTCGCGCAACGATATTTTTGTAAGCCTGTCCCGCCGTGGAATCGCTCATTGTTATTGCCGGTTCGCCGCGGTTCGTCGCGACAACAACACTTTCGTCGTCGGGAACTTGCCCGATACACACGACGGACAAAATTTCGTCAATGTCGCCCATGTCGAGCATGTCGCCTTTTTCGACCATCTGCGGACGAATTCTGTTGACGATTAACTTGACGTTATCTTTATCCGCACGACCAAGTTCGCCGATAATTTTGTCCGCATCGCGCACGGCGGAAATTTCGGGCATTGTGACGACGATAGCGGTATCGGCAGCGGCAATCGCGGTTTTAAATCCCTGCTCAATGCCGGCGGGGCAGTCGATGATGATAAAGTCGAATTCCTTTTTCATCTCGTCGCAGAGTTTAACCAACTGTTCGGGATTGACGGCGGATTTATCTTTGACTTGCGAAGTCGGCAACAGGTAAAGATTTTCGTACTTTTTGTGACGGACGAGAGCTTTTTTGTATTGGACGCGACCGCTGGTCACGTCAATCAAATCGTACAAAATTCGATTTTCCAGACCGAGCAACAAGTCCAAATTGCGCAAGCCCGTATCCGTGTCGATAAGTGCGACTTTGTGTCCGCGCATGGCAAGTCCGACGCCGATATTCGCGGTGGTTGTCGTCTTGCCGACGCCGCCCTTGCCCGAAGTGATGACTATAATTTGGCTCATAAAACTTGTCCTTTCGTCGAGTATTAGCTTTAAGCTTTAAGCTTTGAGGTTTGAGCAGTAAAGATTTTTCCTTAAAGCTAAAAGCTTATAACCTTAAAGCTTTTATCGCGCAACGGGCTCAAAAATGATTCGGTTGTCCTTAATCATGGCGCGTTCAGCCTGCGAAACTTTTTCGGGTTCGTCGGGCGAACGGGCAATAATGTCGGCAATGCGAATTTGCACGGGCATCAATCTGTCCGCGACGACGCACGCCGTTTTGTCGCCGAAAGCACCCGCGTGGACGAAACCGCGACACGTCCCGCGAATATCGATTGAGCCGCCCGCGATAATCTGCGCACCGGGGTTGACGTTGCCGCAAATCAACACGGAGCAATTCGCTTTAATTTCCTGACCGCCGCGCACCGTGTGGTTGATAACCATCATTTTTTGCGCTTCTTCGACGCTCTCGCGGAACTTTTGCGAAGGAGCTTTGGTCGTCGTGTCTTGAGACGGCGGAGCAAGATTCGGGCGTTTCAATTCCGTGCTGAACAACATGCCGTGTCTGTGGAACATGCGCCGCAACGCTTCGTTTTGCTCTTCGGCGAAGTAACCTTTCGGCACAAAAACCGTCGTCCCGCGAATGAAAAAACTGTTGCCCGTTTCAAGCTTGTTGAGCAAATTTGCCTGTACCGCCTCGAACGTCGCGCCTTTCGCAAACGTGAGTTGGAGCCCGTATTTGAGCCCCTTAATCGTAACTATATCACTCATTCTGATCACCGCCTGTGAAATAAACATGATTGAAAAAATGATTCCATGTGCATTATACATAATCTGCCGCGACTTGCCAATATTTTTTACAGAAATTTTTCAGGGACTTGTTGATAAAAATTTTTCGGCACATAAAAAGCCGTCACAAAAAATTTTCAAGCAAACTCGTCAAAAAATTTTAACCGTGCGCAGACGAAAAGTAATTGCTTGATAAGTTTCATTTATAAATTTCGCCGCGCCGATTGACATTACAATAAGGAAAATCTATAATCGCATTAATTGACGTTACAATTTTTAGGAGGGTGAATTTTATGGCGAAACCGGTTCAAATCATGGAAACTGTTCTGCGCGACGGTCACCAATCGCTGTGTGCAACGCGTATGCGTTATCGTCAAATGGAGCCGATGTTGGCAAGTCTCGACAAAATCGGCTATAAAGCACTGGAAGCGTGGGGCGGCGCGACTTTCGACAGTTGCTTGAGATTTTTGGACGAAGACCCGTGGGAACGTCTCGACAACCTCAAGAAAAATTTAAAAACCCCGATTCAAATGCTCCTGCGCGGACAAAATCTTTTGGGCTACAATCACTATTCCAATGATGTCGTCGAAAAATTTGTTCAGCACGCCTCGGCTCACGGTATCGGCGTTTTCCGCATTTTCGACGCGCTCAACGACGTTCGCAATCTGCGCGTGGCGATTAAAGCGGCTCTCGAATGTCCCGAAAAGCCCGAAGTGCAAGGCTGTCTGGTTTACACGATAAGCCGCGTTCACACGAACGAAATGTTTGTTGACCTTGCCAAACAGTTACAGGAAATGGGCTGCCACAGCGTCTGCATCAAAGATATGTCGGGCTTGCTCGAACCTTACGTTGCAGATGATCTCGTTCGCAAACTCAAAGCCGCGCTTGATATTCCCGTCGAATTGCACACGCATTGCACGTCGGGATTCGGGCACGCAACTTACCTCAAAGCGATTGAGGCGGGTGTTGACATTGTCGACTGCGCGTTGTCACCGTTCTCCAGCGACACTTCGCAACCGTGCACGGAAACAATCGTTGCAATGCTCCAAGGCACCGAACGCGACACCGGACTTGACCGTCAAGCAATGACACCCATCGCGAAACATTTCCTCGGCGTCAAGCAGGAACTCATCAAAGAATTCGGGCTGAAAGGTTACTTCGACATTAATGTCAACGTGCTTGACTTCCAAATTCCGGGCGGCATGTTGTCTAACCTCGCCAACCAGCTCAAAGAAGCCGGCATGGAAGACAAATACCAAGACTTGCTCGACGAAATGCCGCGTGTTCGCGCTGACGCAGGTTATCCGCCGCTCGTCACGCCGTCAAGCCAAATCGTCGGCACAATGGCGACTTTCAATGTTATGGCGGGCGAACGCTACAAGATGGTTCCGAACGAATTCAAAGACATGGTTCGCGGCAAATTCGGACGCACGCCCGTTCCCGTCGACCGCGACTTTATCATCAACACGCTGAAAATTCCCGAAGACCAAATTATCGAAGATTGCTCCGTCGAAGACGCCAAGGCTGAAACTTTCGCGCAGTTCAAAGACGAACTTATCGGCAAAGGTTTCCTCAATCCGACCGATGAAGACGTTCTGAGCTACGCGCTGTTTCCGCAGGTCGCCGAAGAATTCTTCAAGAAACACTATCGGCAGGTTACCGCTTACAAGAGATAAAATTTCGTCACGCACATAAAAAAATTTCCCCGCTCGATTGAACGGGGATTTTTTTTATTGTGATTGCCTGCGAATATTTTTTAGTTCGTCGACAAGATTCAGCTTGAGATTTTCTTCAAGTTCCGGCAAAGTCGTCGACTCGAAAGCGTAACTGACTTGCGTGTCGCCTTTGATTCGTGATTCGGCACTGAAAACATCGCCGTAAATGTTGTAGTACAAAACGAAATCGCTGCCCGCCGCGAAGTCGACGTAATTGACGATTATAAAGCTGCCGTTGGTGACTTCAACGGGCTTTTCGGGCGAAATGAACAGCTCGAAACCTTCAAGCGTCACGGGCAATTCATGACCGTAAGTCCACATGTCAATTTCTTTTTCGCGCAGGAAACGATTAAAGTTGTCGCTGTGAACGTCGCGCAGATTTTTCAAGGCGTGTTCAAGTTCCGCCTCAATCGACTTTTGGAACGCGGCAAAATCTTCCGTGAAAAAATTCGTCAAACAAAATTCCGTCAAGCCGATACGTTGAGCAACTTTGAACTCCGAAGTTTCCTCGTGAAAATAAGTTTTCAACGCGCAGTGAAGTTCGTCGTTCGTGCAGGTGAAAAAAATAAATTTGTCACCGTCTGCCGCGAAAATTTTTTCCGTCGTGAAGCCGCAAATTTCAGCGGGAAGATTTTCGGCGAAGTGCAATTCCGTCGCCTGCGCGGTCAATTTGCCGATAGTTTCTTCAGTCAAAAAATTTTACCTCCGTTCAAGCATGGCGATAAATTCAAAGCGTCCCCAAATCGTGCGACAAAGCCTGTAAATCGACAAGTCGATAAAGTTCAGCTTGTTAAGCGTGTCGACGATATAGCCGAACGAATCGGGCGTAAATCGCCAGTTGTGCGCGCTCACGTATTCGCCGTGCTCCAAAGTTTCCGCGTATTTTTCAACCAGCCGCAAAATTTTTTCGGGAAGATTTTTACCGTCGTCGAAAAAATATTCGCCCGCAATTTCTGTAACGCCTTCGGAATCGGGCGGTGCATTTCGCAAGCCGAAACGTTCGCCGTGGTCGCCCAGCCAATGTTTTACGGGATTGTTGTGCGTGCGCGTGAAAATACTGCTTACAACGTCCGCAAGCCGCGCAGTTTTTCGCCCGCCGACAAAAGCGTCAATCACTTCCGATATCGTCGAATCGGCGTTGTAGTGGTCGAAACAAAATCGCTTGTCGGGGACAATCAGCACATACAGCCCGCCCGCGTTGAGAATTTTTGAAACGTCTTGAAAATGCGCTATGAGGTCAGGCGTGTGCTCTATGACGTGCGAAGTAAATACAATGTCAAATTTTTCATCGACGACGTTTAAATCACCGGTCGGGCTGACGAAATGAATTTTTTCGGGCATGTCGTCAACGTTCAAGCCGTATTTTTGACAACGCGTCCGCAAAGTTTCCGCGTCCGTCAGCTCAAAATATTTGACGTTTTCGCCGATAAGAAACGGATGAGCATCGCAACCGATTTCCAGCGTTTTCAAGTGACGTTTATCAATCGCCGTCTGCAAAATTTTTTTCAGAAATTCGCGGCGGTCGTAAGGACAACTCGAAAGTCCCTGCGCGTCGGCAAATTTTTCGTAATGCGCAGTCAACTCGGCGTCGTCCAAAAGATTCAATTCGGGGTGCGCGTCCCGATAATAATCAAGATTGAACGTCGCGGAAAAATTCATAATCGGCATTGGACACGCTCCTTTCAGTTGTTGCCGCTCCACATTTTCGCCTTGAGCACGTCATAATAATTTTTGTCGTCGAACTTGACAATCTGCGCGGTCGCCTTCGACTTGCGTACAACAACTTCGTCGTTCGGCTGAACTTTATGGCTGACTTGCCCGTCAAGCGTGACGATAACATCTTGCATTGCGGAAACTTTTATTAAAACTTCGTCGTCTTCGCTGACAACAAGCGGTCGCATTTGGAAAGTGTGCGCACAAATCGGCGTCAACAGCAATGCGCGAATAGTCGGATTGAGTATCGGACCGCCCGCGCTCAACGAGTAAGCAGTTGACCCCGTCGGGCTCGAAACGATAATTCCGTCCGCCTTGTAGTCCATCAAGTGCGTTTGGTTCACGTACAAACCAAGCCGCAACATTCGTGCGACGCCGCCTTTTGAAATGACCACGTCGTTAATCGCGTTGCCCAAAAATTTTTCGCCCAAATCGTTGCGAACGTAGCCGCTCAGCAAAAGTCGACGTTCAACGCGATATTGTCCCGCCAAAATTTTCGCAAGTCGTCCCTCAAGTTCACGCGGCTCAATGTCGGCAAGAAATCCCAACGTGCCCAAATTTATTCCGCAAACGGGAACATTTTGCTCGCCGAAACGTCGACACACGCCCAACAAAGTTCCGTCACCGCCGATTGACAACGCCATATCGACATGCACGCGCTCGACGCAGGGCAGACCGTATTCCTCTTTGCGGAATTGACGCGCTTCGGTCGCGGGCATTACAAGTCGCACGTCTTTGTTTTTGTAGAAATTAAAAATTCGGTCGACGATTTCGCCCGCACGTCGTTTGCTCATGTTCGGGAAAACCGCAAGTTGCATCATGCCGGCATCCACGCCGAAAACCGTCCCGAAAATATTTGGTCGTGCCATCAGTCCAACTCCTATTCAATGCGGAAAATTTTTAAGCGTCCAAAGTGTTGTTGCTTCGATTCGGCTGATTCGTAATTTTGCGTTGTTGAAATCTACTTTCTTTTGCTTGCCCAAAAGACCCGCTTAAAAAGCGGGGGAACAGTTAGGTCAGCTCGTTCGCTGTATATTTTGCGTCACGCAAATGCGATCGGCGAGGAGCGCAAATGCTTGCCAGCGCGCATTTGCCCATGACGGCTCCTAATTTATCGACCGGAAAATTTTTAAGCGTCCAAAGCATCGTGCGCAGCGGTGACAACGGAATTTATTTCGTCGGTAAAAATCGTCGGGGAATTTTTTATCAGATACGCAAGATATTCGATATTGCCTTCGGGTCCTTTGACGGGCGAAAAAGTCAAGCCGCAGACTCCGAAATTCAGCTCGGTCGCGAAATTTAAAATCCGTTCGATAACTTGCGCATGAATTTTTTTGTCGCGGACAACGCCTTTTTTGCCGACATGTTCACGCCCCGCCTCGAATTGCGGTTTAATCAACGCGACAACTTCGCCCGAATCTTTGAGCAGGTCGAAAACCACGGGCAAAACATTTTCCAGCGAAATAAACGCCACGTCAATCGACACGAAATCCGGTTCGTCAAGAAAATTTTCCCGCGTGACGTTGCGAATGTTCGTCCGCTCCATGTTCACGACACGCGTATCACTGCGAAGTTTCCACGCAAGTTGACCGTAGCCGACATCAATCGCGTAAACTTTTTTCGCGCCGTGTTGCAACATGCAATCGGTAAATCCGCCCGTCGACGCGCCGACATCAACGGAAATTTTTCCGCTCAAAACAATTTTGAAGGCATCCAAAGCTTTTTGCAGCTTCAAGCCGCCGCGACTGACGAAGGGCATTTCCTCACCAAGCACGCGAATTTCGGCGTCGATTGCAACCAAAGTGCCGGACTTGTCGATTTTCTGCCCGTCGACCAAAATCTTGCCCGCCATAATCATTGCTTGTGCGCGTGTGCGGCTGTCGAAAAAATTTTTCTCCGTCAACAAAATATCAAGCCGTTGTTTCATCTCGTCACCAACAAACGAAAAGCGACTCGGCAAAAATGTCGCGTCGCCTGTGAAATTTTTTGTTCGGGAACTGCCTCGTTGTCAATAGTTCGCGTCGTATTTTTTGCCGTCGACAATCAAAGCCGCTTCGCGGTATTCGACATCAACCACGGACGCGACGGGAATTTCTTGCCATTGCGGATCGGCGGGCGCGTAATAATCCATCGTCGAAATGTTGCGACCGTTCGCGGTGTAAGACAGACGGCTGGCAATGTAGTAATAGATTTTGCCGCCTTCGCGTTTGAAACAAATCGTCGAAATGTCGTACGCCAAATTCTCAATGCCTGCGGGCACGATTGAGTAATCGCGATACCAGGCGATTGTTGCTTCGCGACCGCGTTCGCTGTAATTCATGCGGTAAACCGCGCTGAACGTGGCTTCTTCCCTGTTCGGCGTCATCGAAGAAATTTTTACCGAATCAAGGTCGAAGAAAATTTCGTTGTCGTTTTGATCCGTGTAAACCTGTTGCCAGTTCGCCGCAAAAACCGTCGTCGCGCTCATCATTGCGATAAGCAACGTCATCAAAAAAACTTTCCTCATGTGAAACCAACTCCTTAAAAATTTTTGATTGTATTCGCCACACGTCACGGAAATCCTTTTGCAAAATTATTTTTCGCGCTCAATCAGATGAGTAATCTTAGGTGTTGTCGGTAAACTGTCGAGTTTGTTGCTTCGATTCGGCGCGTTCGTGAAATTGGTTTATAGAATCTACTTTCTTCCAGCGAAGGAAGAAAGTAGCAAAGAAGTTCGCGCCTACGCGGCGGGCGGATACCGCCTTGTAATTCGGAGTAGTCGGCAACGCGTGCCGCTCGTGCCCGCAAGTGAAACATCCTGTTTCAATTGCGGGCGAGGCCGTCATCCTTGACGGCCTCAAGTTCGTCGTTAATTATTTTACAGACAACCATGTCGCGGAAATCTTTTGCAAAATTATTTTTCGCGCTCAATCAGATACTGAACCAGTTCGCGAAGAAAATCCGCTTCGCTTCCGAAAAATCTTAACGCGTCAATCGCTTCGTCAACCGCCATTTGCGCATGGTGTTTCGCCTCGTCAATTGAAGTCAAGCTGACGAAAGTCGCCTTTGCATTTTTTTCGTCGGAACCGGTCGGCTTGCCCAAAATTTCGTCGTTGCCCGTCACGTCCAAAATGTCGTCGGTTATCTGGAATGCAAGTCCGAATGCGTCCGCGTAACGCGTCAACTCGTTTAATTTTTTCGCGGAGGCTTCCGCCAAAATTGCGCCCGAACGAATTGCCGCACGGAACAGCGCGCCTGTTTTGCCAAGATACATTAATTTGAGCGTCGGTAAATCTATTTGCGAACCTTCCGAACGCAAGTCAATCGACTGCCCGCCGACCATGCCCGCCGCACCTGCCGCTGTGCTGATTTCTTCGAGTACCGCCAACAAAATTTCGTGTGAAACATGCTGTTGACGGATTATCACTTCAAATGCCAACGTCAACAACGCGTCGCCCGCAAGAATCGCCGTTGCTTCGCCGAAAACTTTATGATTCGTCAATTTTCCGCGTCGCCAATCGTCGTTGTCCATTGCCGGCAAGTCGTCGTGTATCAGCGAATATGTGTGAATCATTTCAATCGCGCTTGCCACTTTGATAAATTTTTCGCCGTCGCCGCAGATTGCATCAGCCGCCGCCATCAAAAGACACGGACGAAGTCTTTTGCCGCCCGCCATTAAGCTGTATTCCATAGCCTGCTTCAAATTTTCGTCAAGCGATTTCGTGCGCCGCAGTTCTTTGAGCAAGTCCGCTTCGACGAGTTTTATCCGCCGCTTCCACTGTTCCTTGAACATGATAATTGAATCCCCCGTGATAAAAATATTTCGCCCGACTGATTGAAAAAAAAATCCGGACTCGGCGTCCGGCAGAAAAATTCTACTTTGAAATTGCTTCAAGGATTCCGTTCACGAATCGGCTCGAATCGTCGGTGCCATAAATTTTTGCCAACTCCACCGCCTCATTTATGGCGATGTTTTTCGATAACGGCGGCTCGACAAATCGCATTTCGTAGACGGCCAGCCGCAAAATATTTCTGTCTGCTGCCATAAGTCGCGACAGTTGCCAGCTCTGTTTCAAATTCGCCGAAATAATTTCGTCAATTTCTTGCAGATGCGCCCGCGTGCCTTTGACTGTCTCTTTAACGTAAAGTATATCTTCTTCCGTCAATTTTCGTGGATCGTCGCCTTGCGTCAAAAATTCGGCATCCTCGATCATCGTTTCAATCGCCAAATCTTCGTAAGCGGTTTCGTCTTCACCTTCCGCCGCGAAATTAAAATCAAGCTGGAACAACGCCTTGAACGACGTTTCACGTGCCATTATGCGACTGCGCTGCGCCGATATGCGGCTCATTCGCGATACTTTGCGGCTCATAAATTCATCCTTCCAACATGTTCACCAACGCTGAATTCTTTTCGGCAAAACTTCATCAAGCTTGCGTATCAGCTTTTCAACCAGGTCATCCTTGCCGTCGAAGTGCGAGCCAACGAACAGCCCGATAAGTCCGCACATTACGACAAAAATCGTGTTGAAGAAACCGAATATCAAAATTGCAATGCCCGTTATCATGCCGAGCATAAAGCCGATTTTCCGCGTGCGGTGACTTTCAAAGCAGTCAATAAAAAATTTTTTGACGGCGTCGAGTACATTTTCTGACATTGCTTATCTCACCCGCCTTTTTGCAGGCACGGCTTGAGCAATTTGTTTAACTCTGACTTCAATCGGCACGTAAAAATCTAAACCCAAAATTTTTCGCAATTCGCCGTTTATCGCTTTGTCGGCATCTTCGCTGACTTTCGGCGCGGAATGCATTCCGGTCAACGTCAATGTCAATAAAATTTTCATCGGGTTTGCACCGGAATGTTTTTCAACGACAACTTGCACTTCGCCTATTCCCGCAACCGATTTCAATGCACGTTCCGCCAAACGCTGAGCAACCGCAAACTCCACACGAACAAGACCGAAGTCCGTTTTTTTCAGCAAAAATTCTCCGCTTGACGAGCGCGACGTATAGACCGTCCTTTTAAGAATTCTGTTTATCAAATTTTTAAACATGTCGGCACCTCACACGACGCGTTTGTCACGCTCAACTATTGCGTGCGTAATTTCTTCGACCGAAACTTCCACGGGCACTTTTGACAAATGCAAAACCGTCAACAAGGCGTCGTCAATCGCGGTAACTGCGGCTTCGCTGACTTTCGGCGCGGAAAATCCTTGTCCCAAAACAATTGCCAGCCGAATTTTTATCGGCATTTCTCCGCTTTGTCGGTACACGGACGCACTTGCCGCACGCACTCCGTTGACTGTAACCGCCGTACTTTCGACAACGCTTGTTATTGCGGAAGTCGCCACTTTGACTTCGCCGGGCTTGCCGACTTCAAACGGAATATCTCCCGAAGCCTCCGTCAAATCTTGGCTTGCTTTTCGCGAAAAAACCGCTGTCCAAAGAATCAAACTTGCCAACGCCATTACGACAAGTGCCGCCAAAGTTTCATCTTGCGCGATCCAAAATTTGACTTCGCCGAGCCAAACTTTTTCGGGTATCAAACGCAAACAAATTCCCGCGCACGCGACCAATGCCGCCAGCACAATCGGGACGTAAAAAAGCAGTATAAGGCGTCGAATTATCCCCATAGTACTTCCTCACCTCCCGAAAACTGTACTACGCTTGAATTCAACGGACACGCGTCTCTTCCGGTTTTTCTTCGTCTTCGGGGAAGTGGACGCCTTGGACATGCACGTTGACTTCGACGACCGAAAGACCCGTCATTGTTTCGATAGCTTTTTTGATGTTCTCTTGAGCCGAAAGAGCCACGTCGGGAATTCTTGCGCCGTATTGGACGATGATATAGAGATCGACCGCCGCTTCACGTTCGCCGACTTCGACTTTAACGCCTTTGGAGAAATTTTTGCGACCGAGCATTTCGGCAATACCGCCGACAACGCCGCCGCTCATGCCCGCGATGCCTTCGATTTCCGTCGCTGCAAGACCGGCAATGATGCTGACAACTTCGTCCGCAATTTTAATCGCGCCGAGACCGGATTCGTTTTTGACCAAATCTTTTTCGTTTTCCATGGATGATATACCTCCTCAAAGAATATGGCTTGCCTGCCACTTTGCTTGACTATTCGCCGCAGTGTCGAATTCCCCTGCCGCCGTCAAAAAATTTCTGCAAGTGAAGTTCGGGGTTGTCGGCAAAATACAATTAGGAATTAGGAATTAGGAGTGAGGAATTGGGAGTTGTTGACGCGAAATACATTCCTCATTACTAATTCCTCATTCCTAATTGATTTAAATCGCCGGACAAAAATTTTTGACCGACGAATAATTTATCCGCGAAAATGTTGTACCCAGTAATGTTTGTATTTCGAGTTTGGCTGATAGTAGTAAACTACGCCCAGTTCGCTGAAATTTTTGCTCAACATGTTTTTGCGGTGACCGGGCGAATCCATCCACGCTTGAACAACTTGCTTCGGAGTTTTTTGTCCGCCCGCCAAATTTTCGCCGATAACGTGACCTTTGCCCGTGACGAAAGCCGAATCGAAACTGTAGCCGTTCGGACGCGTGTGAGAAAATTTTTGCGGCAACTCAAGTGCACGAATCAACGCGCTTGCCGTCAAGTCTTTAGAAAATTTCAGCGGCTGAGCACCGACTTTGGCACGTTCCGCGTTCGTCAACTGCAAAACTTCCGCCGCAAATTTTTCGGGATTGACTTCCTGCGTCCAACGTGCCGTTGATGTTCGTGTCACGATAACTCTTTGCGCTTGAGCCGTGACGTTCATTGCGGCGACGAGGAAAATTATCGCGACGATTGTAAAGAATTTTTTCACGTCAATCACCCGCGAAAAAGTTGTACCCAGTAATGATGATACGTCGAATAATCTTCGTAAGCGTAGCCGACGCCGAGTTCACGATAGCGGGGATCCAAAATATTTTCGCGGTGACCTTCGGAATTCATCCACTGTTCGACGGTTTCAGCCGCCGTGCCGTGTCCCGCCGCAATGTTTTCGCCGCACGCTCTGCCGCGATTTCTCAGCACTGTGAAACAATCCGAACCGTCGGGGCGCGTGTGGCTGAACAGTTGAATAATTTCCCGCGCACGAATATCCGCCGCTTGTTGCAAATCGCCCGCAAGTCTCAACGGCGGGGCACCGACTTTTGCACGCTCGATATTGACCAAGTTCAAAACTTCGACGGCAAAACTTTCTTCGGCGTAGACAACGTTGCTCGTCAGCAAAATAAAAATTGCCGCGACGCTCAAGAAAAATTTTTTCATACCAATCACCTCGTGCAGAATTCTATCAGCGAAATTTTAACAGCGCATAAAAATTTTTCGCCCGAATTGATTCGCTTTTGTTGACAGAAAATTTTTAACAGGGCAGGAATTTGAAAGTCAATTTGGAATTAGGAATTAGGAATTAGGAATTATTGCGGCAATCATTTTACATTCCACATTCCTAATTACAAATTTCTGATTGCATTTATAAGGAGGTCGGGGGAATTGATGTTCTTACTTGCGCTGTCGCCGATTTTATGGCTGGTGGTCGCGCTCAGCATTATCAAAATGGCTCCGTGGAAAGCGTGTCTTGTCGCGCTGATAATTTCGCTTGCGGCGGGCATGGGCGTCTGGAACATGGAATCTGCGCGGGCGATTGAATCCGTGCTTGAAGGTGTGGCGTTGGCGTGCTGGCCGATTTTGCTCGTCATCGTCGCCGCAATTTTTACGTACAATTTGACGTTGCACACGAAGGCAATGGACACGATTAAAGACATGTTGACAAGCGTCAGCCACGACAAACGCGTTTTAATTTTGCTTATCGGCTGGGGCTTCGGCGGTTTTCTTGAAGGTATGGCTGGTTTCGGCACGGCAATCGCGGTTCCTGCCGGAATGCTCGCGGGTATCGGCATCAATCCGATTTTGTCCGTGTCCGTGTGTTTAATTGCAAACTCGGTGCCGACGGCTTACGGCTCAATCGGAATTCCGCTCGTGACGCTCGGCAGTGTTACGGGCTTTGATTCGGTTCAGCTGGCAACATTTACGTCGTTGCAACTGGGCGTTTTGACTTTGATTTGTCCGCTGTTGATGGTTATCGTCACGGGCGGCGGCATGAAAGGTCTGCGCGGTATGTCAACGATGTGTTTGGGCGCGGGCATTTCGTTTTTCGTTCCGGAACTTGCGCTGTCAATGTTTGTCGGTCCGGAACTCGCGGTTGTCGCGGGCGCAATTTGCACGATGGGCACAATCGTTTTCCTTGCGAAAAAATTTCCCGTCAACGATCCGGAATTCGCAATGAGCGACCACGCTCACACAAAAATTTCTTCGTCGAAGGCAATCAACGCGTGCTTGCCGTTCATACTGATTTTTATTTTCCTGCTGTTCACCAGTAAACTTGTCCCGCCGATAAATTCGTTCTTGATGCAATTCAAAACAAGCGTGCCGATTTACACGGGCGAAGGCGGCGTTCCGTACACGTTCGTTTGGATAAACACACCCGGCGTGCTGATTATGCTTGCGGCATTTCTTGCCGGTTCCAAACAGGGAGCAAGTTTCGGCGAAATGCTCGGCGTGCTGAAAAAAACTGTCAACGGTTTGAAATTCACAATGGTCACGATTATCGCGGTTATCGCGACGGCGAAAGTCATGGGCTACAGCGGCATGACGGGACAAATTGCGGACACGGCTGTTGCGGCGACGGGCACGGCTTATCCCTGCATTGCGGCGTTCCTCGGCTCCGTCGGCACGTACATTACCGGTTCGGCTACGTCAAGTTGCGTCCTGTTCGGCAAGTTGCAAGTTATCGCAAGTCAGGCTATCGGCGCGAACGAATCTGTTCAAGCGTGGGTGGCTGCGGCAAATGCAACCGGTGCTTGCGCGGGCAAGATGATTTCACCGCTGTCAATCGCTATCGGTTCTGCGGCTATCGGCGTCAAAGGTGCAGACGCTCAACTTTTGGCGTTCGCCGTGAAAATTTATATCCCGTTCGTAATTTTCATGGGCGCGGTAGTTTATTTCGGGCAAGTTTTAATCGGCTGAAAAATTTTTCGCGGCTGTCGATAAGCCGGCTGATTCGTTGATTCGAGTTTTTAGATGTTACTTTTCTTTGCTTGCGCGAATGTACAATCCAAGTGCAACAGATGAAAAACTCACGGTATCCTGCTAAAATGTTTGTAATTCAAAAAGGCAGGAATATACCATGAGTTACAAACATCTTAGCATAGAGGAGCGCG
>JAFUYE010000037.1 GCA_017470715.1 Selenomonadaceae bacterium | reverse complement strand
TAGCTTTTCGCGCTCCTCTATGCTAAGATGTTTGTAACTCATGGTATTTCCTGCCTTTTTGAATTACAAACATTTTAGCAGGATACCGTGAGTTTTTCATCTGTTGCACTTGGATTGTACATTCGCGTGCCCAAAGAAAAGTTGCAAAAGAAAGGGCACCTCGCAGGGGCGTTACGTTATCGCTGTTCAAATGTTATCGTGCACACGGAGTACTTGTGCCCGTGCATTTCGCATCACGCGAAATACCACGGGCGGCCGTCATCCATGACGGCCAAAATTACGCATTGATTTTTATGCCGTCCAAAAGAATTTTGACTTTGAGCCGAATATTTTCGCGGAAAGAAATTTCCAACTTGCTGAACGCCGTTGTCTGATAAATCGAGTGAATCATTTCCGCGATAATGTTTGACGGCACGTCCGAACGAAATTCGCCGCGTTGTTGTCCGCGCAAAATTATTTCCTCAAACATTTCGCCGAAACCGGGCGATAAGCTTTGCGGAATTTGTTCGGGCTTATCGGACAGTTCGCCCGCGCTGGTGAAAAGCGGCAACATAAATCGGTTTTCGTCAATGACTTTTGCCGTACACGCGCAACATCGCTCCAAAAGTTCCGCTGACGATTGATTTTCTTCGCCCGCCGCCGAAATATTTTTTTCGACTTCTTCGCGCAGATTTTTCGCCAACGTCAAAAGAACTTCTTCCTTCGACGCGAAATAATTGTAAAACGTCCCGACGCCGAGTTGAGCCGCCTGCATTATGCCCGCTATGGAAGTGTTCGCGAAGCCGTGAACTTCAAACTGCCGAGTTGCGGCGGACAAAATTTGTTGACGTGCGCGAAATTTTTTCTGTTTTCGCAAGCTGATTGTTTCCGACATTGCCGCGCCCTCCCTGCGAAAATTTTTCGTCGACATTATATAAAATGATTGCACGTTTCACAAATCCCCGCGTCAAAAAATTTGCAAGTTCTTGACAGCATTTATCGAGTGATATAAAGTAACGGCAATATAAAAATTTTCGGAGGTCAAGATGCTCGGACGCTTTTATCCCTGCGAATACGTCGACAGCGTTTTTGCCGTCGATTATGAAAAACTTTTTCGCATGGGATTTCGCGGAATTATTTTCGATATTGACATGACGCTTGTTCCGCACGGCGAAGATTCGACGGAACAAGTCGACGCGCTTTTTAAAAATATTCACGCCATCGGCTTGAAAACTCTTTTGCTCACGAACAACGACGAAGCACGCGTAAAACGTTTCACGAAAAATATCGACACGCTTTATATCTGCGACGCGAACAAACCTAATCCCGAAAATTATCTAAAGGCCGTCGAGTTGCTCGGCATTCGCAAGGACGAAGCAATTTTTTTCGGCGATCAAATTTTTACCGACATTCTCGGCGCGAACAAAAGCGGCATTGCAAGTATCCTCGTCAAATACGTCACGGCTCACGAAGAAAAAAATATCGGCATTCGTCGCAACCTGGAAAAAATTATTTTGAAATTTTATGGATTAAGTTCCCGTCGACATAAACTCGGCGATATTCTCAAAGCGAAAGGTGTTTAAAAATGTTTGGTAAGCGAAAAAGACTTTTCTGCGAAATTAATCCGACTTGCTACGCGATTTCCCTGCAGAAAGAAATTTTCAAGCGACACATAAAAAATTTTTTGAGCAAAGAAACGTTCGCCAAAGAAATTCGCACGGACAATTTATCGAACGTCATCACCGATTATAATTGCGGCTTGATAAAACGCGGACCCGGCATAGATCCCGTGCTTCAAGAAAACAAGGCGGTAAACATTGAACTTGCCTGCGCGAAACTCAACGGCTTGATAATTCATCCCGGTGAAGTTTTTTCTTTTTGGATAACCGTCGGCAAAACAACCAAATCCAAAGGCTACAAGGACGGGCGTGTTATCATCAAAGGCAAATTGATTCCGGGGCTCGGCGGCGGTTTGTGCAATTTGGGCAACACGATTCATTACATGGTTTTGCACAGCCCGCTTACCGTCGTCGAATTTCATCATCATTCGGACGCGCTGGCTCCCGACCACGGCAAAAGAATTCCTTTCAGCAGCGGCACTTCAATCAGTTACAACTATATCGATTATCGCTTCAAGAACGAAACAAATCAAGACGTTCAGTTGAAAGTTTGGTGTGCGGACGAACGACTTTACGGCGAATTGCGTAGCGAAAAAGAATTTCCGTGGCGATATGAACTTGTCGAGGAAGATCATAGGTTTCAGCGCGAAGGCGAAAAAATTTACCGCGTGTCAAAAATTTATCGCAACGTCATTGAACGGGCGACGGGAAAAATTTTGCGCAAAGAATTAATCCTGAATAATCATTCCGAGGTTATGTATGATTACGATTTAATTCCCGCCGAACAAATCGTCGAGGAATTGCCGAACGGAGGAGCAGTTGAATTACTATGAAAAATTTTCCTGAACTGACGGTTATGTTGACGCACAACGATCGCACGGTCGAAAATGCCCGCGAAATTTTTGAGCAGTGCAAAAATTCCAAAGCGAAATTTTGGGGCTTCAAAGAAGAGCCGTTGCCTTTGGACGACATGAAAAAACTTTTCGCCCGCATGAAGGAATTCGGCAAGACGACGTTCCTTGAAGTTGTTGCCTACAGCGAAAAAGAAGGTCTCGACGGTGCGAAAATTGCCGCCGCCTGTCACTGCGATTTTCTCATGGGCACGAAATTTTTCGACTCGATAAACGATTTCTGCCGCGACAACGGAATTCGTTACATGCCTTTCGTCGGAAAAATTTACGGGCGTCCGTCGGTTTTGGAAGGTACACTCGAAGAAATGTTGGATGAAGCGCGAAATTGTCTGTCGAAAGGCGTTTTCGGCATTGACTTACTCGGCTACAGGTACACGGGCGACGCGGCGGCTTTGAATGAAAATTTCGTTGCGGCGGTCAATGCGCCCGTCTGCATTGCCGGTAGCGTGAACAGTTTTGATCGGTTGTGTGAACTCAAAAAAATTTCTCCGCATTCGTTCACAATCGGCGGCGCATTTTTTGAAAATAAATTCGGCGGCACTTTCGACGAACAGATAAACAAAGTTTGTGACTTCATGAGCGAATAAATTTTTGTCAACGACAAATCCCGATTCAACAATCGAGTCGGGATTTTTTTGTCCGCAAAATCCGCACGTTTTCTTGACACTACAAGCCGCGTGATATATATTAGCCGAAATGAATTTTCAATGAAAGGTCTTTGAGGTGCGGGCTGTGAAAAAAATTTTGGCAGTGCTGATTTTGTTCGTGATTGCAACGGCGGGATTCATCGGCTGGTTATTTTTGCGTATGGCCGATGCGGTTCCGATTTTGAACTATCACCGCGTTGACAATTCGGACAATAATCCTTCGACGCTAAAAGTTGCCGACTTCGAAGCGCAGATAAAATTTCTGGTTGATTCGGGTTACAGCTTTGTCATGCCCGAACAGCTCGTTGACGCCCGCCAAGGCGGAAAACCTTTGCCGAAAAATCCCGTGATAATTTGTTTCGACGACGGGCACGACGACATTTACAGAAATGTTTTCCCCGTCCTGCAAAAATACAACGTGCGGGCGACGGTTTTTATCGTCACCGACCATATCGGCATGAAAGATTTTTTGACGTGGGAGCAGGTGCGTCAACTTCAAGCCGGCGGTTTCGTCGACTTTGAAAGCCACACGAAGAGTTACAAGGACTTGACCAAACTTCGCGGCGATAAACTTTGGGATCAAATTTACGGCGCGAAACAGGCGATTGAGTGGGCACTCAAAAAGCCGTCGAAATTTATTTCGTTCCCCGAAGGCAAATACACCGTTGACGCTGAGGAGACTGCCAAAGAATTAAATTACCGCGCAGGTTTCATCGAAGATTACGGCTTGACGGCGGGCAACAAGGATGACGGTTTTGTTTTGACGCGAATTCCCGTGCAAGGTTCCAATCCTCAAACGTTGTTGCGATTTAAATTGCGGCTCAAAGGTGCGCCGATTTTTTCTCCGCTCAATCGATTGAAAAAAAGTTTTGCTTCCGACGGAAACGAAAGCATTGCCGATTTGATTTGGATTCCGTGAGCAGGTGACGAAATGAACGAAAATTTTTCCGCGCTGACGACTGAGCAAATTAATCCCGCGACGGCGCATATCGACGAATGTTCGACGGTCGCTTTAAAAGCGACGGAACAGTTGACACGCCGCAATCGCACGATTAATTTGAAGTTATCACCGCGACCGGAGGAATTTTTTTGCTGAAACGATTTATCAACGAATGCACGACGCTTAACATTGTTCGCTTAATCAACGACTTGATTTTAATTTCGTGAGCAGGTGACGAAATGAACGAAAATTTTTCCGCGCTGACGACTGAACAAATTAATCCCGCGACGGCGCATATCGACGAATGTTCAACGCTTGAAATGGTTCGCCTGATTAACGACGAAGACAAAAAAATTGCGGCGGCGGTCGAAAAAGTTTTGCCCGAAATTGCGCGTGCGGTCGACAAAATCGCAGAAAGTTTTTCTCGCGGCGGACGATTGTTTTATATCGGCGCGGGAACTTCGGGACGGCTCGGAGTTTTGGACGCGTCGGAATGCCCGCCGACTTTCGGAGTAAATCCCGAAATGGTTCAAGGTTTAATTGCCGGCGGTGAACGTGCGTTGATTCGTGCCGTCGAAGGTGCCGAAGACAATCGACAACTTGCCGAAAAAAATCTGCGCGAAAAAAATTTTTCTGCAAATGACGTGCTTGTCGGAATCACTGCGTCGGGACGAACGCCATATGTTTTGGGCGGCATCGACTTCGCGAAAACTTTGGAAGCGGTGACCGTCGGCGTGTCCTGCGTTGAAAATTCCGCGCTTGCTCAAATCGTCGACATTGCGATAACGCCCGTGACGGGTGCCGAAGCTTTGATCGGTTCAACGCGCATGAAAGCCGGTACCGCCACGAAAATGGTTTTGAACATGCTGACGACTGCCGCAATGATAAAAATCGGCAAGGTTCGCGGTAACTTGATGGTTTGCGTGCAGGCGACCAACGACAAACTTCGCGACCGATTGAAACGAATCAATGAGGAATTGGGAATGAGGAATTAGGAATTAGGAATTAATTTGCGTAATCATTCAACATTCCTAATTCCTAATTCCTAATTTCTAATTGAATTTATAACGGAGGTCTTGTACATGCAGAACGGAATTTCGATTTACGCGGGACTCGACTACGACGCGGAAGAAAATCTTGCGCTCATCGACGAGGCGGCGGCTTTGGGTTTTAAGCGACTGTTCACCTCCACGCAAATACCCGAAACGGCAGACGCCGAAATTTTTCAGGAAGACTTCGCAGATATTTTGATGACCGCGAAATTCAACGGCATGGAAATTATTCTGGACGTGAACGCCGAAAATTTTTCGACATACAACGGAATCGACGGCTTGACTTTGCGACTCGATGACGGTTTTGACGCCGCGCAGGTTGCCGAAATCAGCAAGTCGCGAAAAATTCAGCTCAACGCGTCCACAGTTACCGAAGAATTTTTAAATGCTTTGGTTAACAGTAATGCGAACTTCCAAAACATTTCCGCGTTGCACAATTTTTATCCGCGTCCTTACACGGGACTTGACACATATTTTTTCGCCGACCAAAATCGAATTTGTCATTTCTTCGGGATTGAAGTCGGTGCGTTCGTTCCAAGCAAGGACGGCAACAGGCGATTGCCTCTGCGCGAAGGTCTGCCCACGCTTGAAGACTGCAGAAATTTTTCGACGGACTTGTCGGCAAGATTTTTGGCGGCTCTCGGCACGGACTTTATAATTATCGGCGACGGACAACCGACAAAAGACGAATTGCAAGCGGTTGCCGCACTTAAAGACGACGAAGTTATTTTGCAGGCGCAACTTTTAAGCAACGATTTAAGCACGGCGGAAATTTTGAGCAACACTTTCACGCGCCGCCCCGACGTTTCAAAATCTGTAATTCGTGCCGTTGAAGGTCGTCAATATCTTCGCGAAATCGGCGGAACAATTTCTGCGGACAATTTGCCGATTGAACGCAGTTTCGGTGACGTGACTGTCGACAACGAAAAATTTGGCAGATACGCCGGCGAAGTTCAAATTGTGCAGGACGTGTTGCCCGCAGATGAACGCGTCAACATTGCCGCGCACATTTTGGACGAAGAAAATTTTTTAACGGGATATATCAAGCCGCGCCAAAAGTTCTCTTTCAAATTTGTTTAAGGAGGAGGTATCCGCTTCCTTTAATCGGGGGTTGATCCGATGAATTTTAAAGCATTCATAACCGCCGCCGCTCTCGTCACGTTCTTGGGCGGTACGGCTCTGGCTTCACCGACATTATCAAAAAATTCACGGGGCGAAGACGTTTTGACGCTCCAGAAAAAACTTTATCTTATCGGCTACGACATCAGCGAATTGGACGGCATTTACGGTATCGAGACCGAACGCGCCGTTGCCGCTTTTCAACACGACAACAAAATTACCGTGACCGGCATCGTGACGAACGTGACGTGGCGTGCACTCAAAAAAGCCAAAGAAAAAAAGGGACGCGTGCTCCCCGAAATTAAACCTGTCGTTGCCGTCGACAACTTGAAAGCTCCGACTTCTTCGACGCTTGCTCCTTACGGGCAAACTTTTATCAGCAAATCTCAGGGCGCGCAGATTGTTTCGACGGCAAAAGGCTTGATGGGTATCGCTTACGTTTTCGGCGGCACCACACCTTCGGGCTTCGATTGCTCAGGACTTTTACAATACGTTTTTAAAATGAACGGGGTTTCAATCCCGCGTCTTGCTGACGAACAATATAATCTCGGTCGCAAGGCTTCAAAAAATCAGCTCACGGCGGGCGATTTGGTTTTCTTCACGACTTACACCAGCGGAGTTTCTCATTGCGGAATTTATGTCGGCGACGGAAAATTTTTGCACGCTTCGTCCAGCCGCGGCGTTACGATAAACAGCTTGGACGACGAATATTGGCGGGCGCGTTTCGTCGGCGCAAAAAAACTCGTCAAGGACTAGAACTTTTTTATGCGGCTTGAAAATAATTAGGAGTTAGGAATTAGGAGTTAGGAATTGATTCGTCGTTTCACATTCCTAATTCCTAATTGCTTTTTTGGAGGTAACGTTATGGCAAAAATTTCTGTTGTCGGTATCGGTCCCGGTGCTTTGGACGAAATGACCCCGCGAGCACGTCGGGCAATCGAATCCGCTGAAGTTGTCGCGGGTTACAACACTTACATTAAACTGATTGAAAAAATTCTTGACGGCAAAAAAATTATCGGGCGCGCAATGATGCAGGAAGTCGAACGCTGTCAACTTGCCGTCGAAGAAACTTTGGCGGGTCGAAATGTCGTCGTTGTGTCGAGCGGTGATTCGGGCGTCTACGGTATGGCGGGGCTTGTCGTCGAAATGATTTTGGACTTGCCCGAAAATAAACGTCCGCAATTTGAAATTGTCGCGGGAGTTTCCGCCGTCAACGCGGCGTCTGCAATTTTGGGCGCACCGTTAATGAACGATTTCGCCGTCGTGAGTTTAAGCGATTTAATGACGCCTTGGGAAATTATTTGCAAAAGAATTCGTGCGGCGGCGGAAGGCGACTTCGTTATCGCGCTGTACAATCCCAAAAGCAAACGACGAATCACTCAGCTTGACGAAGTGCAAAAAATTCTGCTGGAATTCCGCGACAAAAATACGCCCGTCGGAATTGTCACGAACGCGGGGCGCGACGGCGAGACGAAAATTATTTCGACGCTGGAAAATTTCACACGCGAAGAAGTCAATATGTTTTCGCTCGTGTTAATCGGCAACTCTCAAACGTTCGTCAAAGCGGGTTTCATGATTACACCACGCGGATATAAAATTGACGGAGGAAAAATTTTATGCGATTGATTGTCGGAATGACGGGCGCGAGCGGTGTCGTGCTTGCCGTCGAACTGCTTAAACGTCTGAAGCGAATTGATTCGGTCGAAACTCATTTGGTCATAACCAAAAGCGCGGAAATTACGATTCGCGACGAAACAAATTTTGACGTATTCGAGATTCGCCGGCTTGCCGATTGTGTTTACGACGTGAATCAAATGGACGCGTCGATTGCAAGCGGAAGTTTTCTTGTCGACGGGATGATTATCGTCCCGTGCACGATGAAGACTTTGGCGGGCATTGCGTCGGGCTACTGCGAAAATCTTTTGTTGCGGGCGGCGGACGTGTGCTTGAAAGAACGCCGAAAACTTTTGCTTGTGCCGCGTGAAATGCCGTTCAGCCCGATTCACCTGCGCAACATGAAAGAACTTGCCGATTACGGCGCGATTATCATGCCGCCCGTCATGACGTTTTACAACACACCCGCGACAATCGACGCGCAGATTAATCACCTCGTCAACAAAATGTTGCGACTGTTCAATCTGCCCGACACAATGCGCGAGTGGCAACCGAAATAAATTTTTGCAAGCTCGTCGACAATCGGCGGGCTTTTTTGGGAGGAAAAAATTTTGCTGTCAAAAGAAATACTCGAACAAATCAATTCATACGTCGAAAAAAATTTGCGCTTCCGTCCCCCGAAAAAAATTCGCTTGCAGGCAGATAAAATGGAGATTTGCGAGTGCCGTACAGTTTGTCGCAAAATATTAGAACTGCCGGAAGAACAACTCGAAAAAAAATTGTCGGCGGCGGACAAAGAAACTTTTGCGGAATATCTTTTGCGGTACATGGACGAACGAAATGCGAATCCCGTCGAAGTTTACAAGCGGGCGCATCTCAATCGACGGTTCCTGTCAAAACTGCGCACAAATCGTTACTACAAGCCGCACAAACGCACGATTTTTATTATTGCCTTCGGGCTGAAATTGAACTTAGCCGAAACTGAAGATTTACTTAACCGCGCAGGCTATTCGTTTTCGGATTACGACATGGCGGACGTCATCATAAAATTTTTCTTTGAGCAAAACATTCATGACCTGTTCACCGTCAATGAAGCTCTCGACCGTTACGGTTGCAAACCTTTGGGCGGCTGAAAATTTTTCCGCAATGTCGCTTTCAAAGAGACCAATTTTCTTTCGGCGCGTGATAAGTTAAGTTAAAAATTTTTCACGAACGAAAGGAGCAGTCTCAATGAAAAAATTTTTAACCGTCGCCGTCCTGCTCTGCGGCGTGATGATTTCGTCGACAGCCTCGGCGGCTCGCGGTGTCGTCGCGTTTTACAATCAGTCTTCAAACAAAATCGTCATTGCAACCAACATGGGCTACACTTGCGGCGAAGTCATGAATTTTCCAATGCGCTTGGACAGAGGCGATGTCGTAGCCGGCGACTTGGAAAGTTTTGCATCGCACGAATTATATAACTTGACGACCGATACAAGTTTTACAATGTGGATTAGCAAATATTGGGCAAGCGAATCGCAAGCACTCGATTGGCTCGAACGCGGATATTGATGTCGTGTCAAATAAATTACATTCAAAAAGGGGAGCAGTCTCAATGAAAAAATTTGTTACGATGTTGGCGGTCGCGGTGATTGTCCTGTCGTGTGCGCTGTGTTCCGCCGCCGAACGAACGGGCATTTTGATTATCGCGCCCGTTGAATTCAAGTCGCAGGACTTTATAAAACTCGCGACGGACGTTTTCGGAAAGAACTACGATATTTCGCAAGGAACGCAGGACGCGTGGGCAACATACTGTTGGGATAAGGGCTTGCCTGACACCGACGCATTGCCGACAAAAGAAACGCTTGCCGATTTCGCGGCTACAACAAATTACGACAAAATCATCTTCGTCATCTTCAAAGACGCCGCAAAAACGGAAGATTATTACAGTTACCGTTCAGTGCTTGGGGCTCGTGTCGTCATCATGAAACACGACGGCGATACTTTGAAAGTTTTCGAGGAAACGTACACGGACACTTCGAAAAGGAGCGAAATTCGTGCAAGTCGCGGCGCGTTCAAAGGCTTATGCAAACAAATTTCCAACAGACTCGGCGGCAAGAAAAAATAATTTTCTGGAGACGGACGACCATGAATTTGGAAAAATTTTCGCTCGACGACAAAGAACGCGATTCTTGCATTGACGCGGGCAAAACTTTGGCGCAAGTTTGTCTTGACGGCTTCGACGACAACAAAAAATTTTTGGACACATTGGCTCGCCTGTCGCCACAAACCCGACGCATCTTGCTCAACCAGATAATTTTATACAAGATATTTTTCGTTTTCGCCGTTTGTCGACGCAGACTTGACGACGCGCATGCCAAATGTTTACTTGACAGCATGAGCGACAATTTGCGCGGACGATTAAGCCCGACGACTTTCGGCAGATTCAAAAATAAATTGCGTATTGGCACAGAATTTCCGTGCGACAAATTCACCGTGCGCCAACTTGCTCAACAAGCGGGCTTTTCGTTGGAAGAACTCACTGAATCCGAATGGGAGCGACTGCAAGAGACGTTTGCAGCAGAATTCGAGGCTTTGAACTTTCTGGTTGACGGTATGATAAAAATTTTGAACATACCACCATCCGAACGAAAAAACTTCACGCTCACAGTTCCCGTCAAAAAATCTGCTCAACCCGTGCGAAATACTCCAGTCAACAGACCTGCACAACCTGCGCCCAATAACAATTCGTGGAAGTGGCTGCTCGTAATTTTGGTGATACTTGGTTTTGCGGCGTTCAATTACAACGAAGCTCATGACACTTCACCGAATAAAAATCGTCCTGCGCAGAATGTTTCGGAATCCGTAAAAAAACCTGAACCCGTTGCAAGTCGTCCCACAGAAAAACCTAAACCGAAACATATTGAACGTATTGCAAAAATCGGAGTAATGACCGGTTACGATTACGATCAACCGATTTTGAACGACGACGGACTTTGCGAATTCACGATTGACAACACGCGAAACGACATGCCCGTTTACGTGCGCATTTGGGATGTAGACACTCACTTACCCGTACGCGCTTTCACCATCGACAAAGGTGATAAATTTACCGCAAGAAATCTTTCGCCCGGCACCTACGAAGTTCGTTACAAAGAGCTGTACGAAAACGACGTGCCGCCTTACGGTTCAAAATCCGAGCCGACGACGCTTGAGCAACACGAAACTTATTCGGGCACAAGTTACAGCATCGTCGAATTGACGCTGTACAAAGTTCACAACGGAAATACGACAACGACGCGCATTGATGCTGATGACGTTTAAAATTTTCCAACTAAAAAATCCCCGTCAACACGGCGGGGAAATTTTTTTATGTTTGAACGTCGTCAAACCAATTCGATTTGCTCAAAAATATTTTCTGCGTCGGAAAGTTCGGATTCGCTTTTCGCAATTTGATATTCGATAACGTTCGACTTCACGGCGCGAATAAACACCGTCGCGGTCTCGTCAGGTTCGTCGACGCTGATTGTCACGCGCTTTGCCTTGCGAATGTCCATTTGATTCGACGAGGCTTCGGGCAAGTTCGTGTAAAAAATGTCGAAACTGTCGCCCGCGTCAATGAACGGATACCAGACGTTAAATTTCGTGTTGCGGTCGATTACGGTTTTGAATTTGCGCTTGCGGTTGCGTCCAACGTAACAACTGAACGGCGTCTTTGCTGGGTCGGGCGTGATGTGTTTTGTTTGCACAAGTCCGCCCGCACGACTGAGCAACAATCCGAACGCGACACCCGTTTTACCTGTCGGAGCCGTCATATCCGTGCGAATTTCAATGCCGCGTGATTTTTGAATTTCATGAGCGGCATCGGTGCCCAACGCCGGAAAAATTTTAAATTCGGGTGCGTCCTCGTCGAAGCCGAAAATAATCTGCGCGGGAGAACGGTCACCCGCCGCGTTCGACGGAATTTTTTTCACCAAGTCGGACAAAACAACTTGATCGTTGACGTTGTCGATGTCGCCCATCCAAATTTCCATGCCGCTATCGTCGCGCCGATAAACACTGCCGCCTTGAATGAAACAATCGCGCCGCAGTTGGTAACCGTTTTTGAGTCGCCCGTTGATAAATGGATTTTCGCCGTCCGCAAGTTTCAAATCTTCGCCGGGCTGAATGAATTCGGCAAAAAGTTCGTTAACCAAATTTGAGCGTGACGAATTGCCCGCAAGGAAAATCGAAATTTCGCCGACTTCGCGCAGAGCTTTGACTTTACGGATTGAATTTTTGCCGGATTTCTCGAACGCCTCTTTCATGGAGATGAAAAAATTTTTTATGCCCGCCTTGATTCGTTCGCGCAGAATTTGTTGCAGGTCAATCGAAATTTTCAGCTTGAAATTTTTAATCAAGTGCCCGTCGTCGCGGAACAAATTTATCGTAAGTTCGTTGCCCGACAAAATTTCTTTCGCCGCGTCGGAAGTCGGAGCTTCCCACACGGGACGAATTTTTTCAACAAGCGCGTGCATGTTCGCATGAGCTTCCTGCGAATCTTTAATCAGAGCTTCGGAGCCCGCGAAACTTTTTTTGTCCGCCGCCCACGTGAAGGGAATTTTTCCGCCGTCGACGTGAATCAAGCTGTCTTGATTGGCGCGGAAAATTTCAAAAGCCAAAAGTTTCAACAGATTTTCGCCGCCCAAAGTTCGGTCGCCGTTTTCGCCGAAATGCACAAGCAAATAATCGTAGCGGTCATTGGGAGCCTCGCGCAGGAAACCGAAATCGAAATCCGTCGTGCCGCCGCCGAAATCGAACACCGCGTAATAAATTTCTTCGTCGCCTTTCGGGTCGAATCCGTATTCCTGCAGAGCCGTTATCGCGTAAGCCGCCGCCTCGGACGTGCCTTCTTTGACGGAAAATTTTTTCATCGCCGTTTCGTTGTCAAGCAGAGCCGTCGGCAGTGATTTTTTCAGCCCGCGTTCAAAGCACCGCCGCATTTTTTCGCGCACGGCTTTTTCATACGTCACGGGGAACGACAAAATATATTTCAAAAAAATGTGCTTTTCCTGTTGCATGTTGTTGATAAACAGCCCCAGATAATACGCGTAAATTTCCAGCGGATTAACTTCGTCCTCGGCAAGTTCGGCGAACGGCGCAAGTTGCGTGATGAATTTTTTTTCGTCGCGCAGCATGAATTGAGTTTTTGAACCGCACCAAAGTTTTAAATCCGTCATGAACGAATAAAATTTTTCGGAGCCGCCGTTAGTCAAATTTTCAAAAGCCTCGTGCGAAACTTTCACGTCAGCCCAACGCGTAAAAGGTCGCCCGTCGCGCCAATAATAAGCCGTCAAAAAACTTTCGATGTCCAGAAATTGAATGACCGTCGGATTTTCGTAATTCGACGCGTGATTTATTCCGTGCCGCCAAGAACCGCTGCCGACTTGCAACGGAAGAATTTGCGAATATTCGTCCTCGTAAACGACAACCGTGCGGCTCGTGCCGAAATCAATCGCGACAATTCCGGTCGAAACGTCGTCTGCGGGGTTGCGCGCCACAAAATTTTCGCCCAAAGAAATTTCACGTCCGCCGCTCGCGTCAAAGTCCCACAAGTCCCAATGTCCGCGATTCGGGTCGAACAAAATATTTTCGTCGTAAGGATCAAGTCCGGCGCGTTCGTTGTCGCAGGTAAGCAGAAAGTTTTTGAAACCGGAGGCAATATTTTTGTCCGAGGCGGCTTTCGTCTGCGGCGGAATTTTTTTTGCTTCGGCAATTACCTGCGCGGCACTCACCACGGAAGTTTGTCCGTCGGCGAAGTTTAAAATAATTTGGTCGGCGCGCACCGAATCAACCGACACGACGCTTTTGCCTTCGGGCACTTCAAGCACGGCAGGTTTCCCGCCGATGTCGAAAAAAATTCGTTGCGGTTCGTCGCCCGCGAAAAGTTTCAATTCGTCGTCCGTAATTTTCACGCTGTTTATAATTCTGGTCACAATCTCAGCTCCCGCAATTTTTGCGCCAATTATATCACGTGCAACCCGAAACGTTATCGCGAATCAAATCTTGTTGCGTGTAAAAAATTTTCGCTCGCTGTGCAGGATTTTATTTGCGCTTGAAGAAAAAATTTTTTAAAAGGAGGGACTTGCATGGAGTTAAAAATTTCAATCGACGACGTGAATTTAGAAGTTTCAATCAGCGACGAGACGTTTAAACAATTTGCCGCGAAACTCGCAATCAACGGTGAATCGATGGGTACCGTCCTCGAACGAATGATGCGTGAGTATGTCGGAAAAAATTCAACCAAGGTCGACTTCAACGCACTTACGGAAAAGCTTTTGAAAAAATTTAGCCAAAAAAATGTTGGACAACTGGCGAACAAGGTTTTGCGCAAGTTGCTCGAAAAAGGCGTGGCTAACAAAACCTCGGAAATCGAACTCTTGCAAATGGCCAGCGGTGCGAGAACTGCCAAAAATTTACAAATCCAACGCGGCTTTTATGTCAGTGAAAATTTTGGTTTGTCGTTTCCGTTGCTCATAACAGAAGATCACAAGCAATACGACACGGGCAATAATTTTTTTGTTGCCCCTTTGAAAATCAACGGCAATGAATATTACCTCTGTTCGCAATGGGTTCAAAATAATCATCGTGAAAAATTGGAAGCGTGGATACGTAAACGGTTGCCGCCCTGGCTTGCCTCAACCGACGACCAAAAACGCAACGAAATAATTAATTGGATTAACAATGAGGTTTAAGGCGCGACGTTCGCAATTCTTCAAAAAAATTCCCGTCAAAATCGACGGGATAATTTTTTTTGCGTGAAAAAATTTTCGTTCAAATGGTTTCAAGATATTTTGTAATCGCCGCGTCGTAGTCCGCCGTGTGCGCGAAAGCTTCCGTTGCCAAATTTTTTCGCACGTCGTAAGGAACTTCGCCAGTCTCCTTGATGAGCGCGGCAATTTCGTCGTAGCGGTCGGGATTGGTCACCACGGTCACGAACTTGAAATTTTTCGCCGCCGCACGAATCATCGCGGGTCCGCCAATGTCAATGTTTTCAATCGCGTCATCAAGTGTGACGTTCGGTTTCGCGACAGTTTTCTTGAACGGATACAAATTCACGACGACAAGATCAATCGGCTCAATTCCGTTTTCCTGCATTTGCTGAACGTGTTCGGGATTGTCGCGCACAGCCAAAATTCCGCCGTGAATTTTCGGATTGAGCGTTTTGACACGCCCGTTCATGATTTCGGGAAAGCCCGTCAAGTCGCTGACGTAAGTGACGGGAACGCCCGCCGCACGAATCGCCTTCATTGTGCCGCCCGTGCTGATAATTTCGACGCCGCACTTGCTGAGTTTTTTTGCAAGGTCAACCACGCCCAATTTGTTCGACACGCTGATTAATGCCCGTTTGATTTTCATGTTGCCGCCTCCAATCCGGACTTTACGCCCGTCAATTTTAAGTTGCCCGTCGATAAAAAGTTTAATCGCTCGCGGATAAATGATGTGTTCCTGCTCAAGGACACGCGCCGCCAAAGTTTCTTCGGTATCGTCCTCGCGAACTTCAACCGCCGCCTGCAAAATTATCGGACCGGAATCCGTGCCCTCGTCGACGAAATGAACCGTGCAGCCCGAAATTTTCGCGCCGTAATCCAAAACGTCACGATGAGCGTGTGCGCCGGGGAACGACGGCAATAACGACGGATGAATATTCATGATTCGATTCGGGAATTGACGAACGAAATCCCCGCTCAAAATCCGCATGAAGCCCGCAAGAATCACCAGGTCGACGCCGTCAAGATGTTTCAACAGTTCAGCCTCGAAATCTGCGCGATTGGCAAAATTTTTTCTGTCGACGCAGATATTTTTTATGCCGACAAGTTCCGCCCGCTCCAGTGCTTTGACGTTCGGTTTGTCGGTCAACACGATTGAAATTTTTGCGTCAAGTTCACCGCGTTCAATCGCGTCGATAATCGATTGTAAATCCGTGCCGCGTCCCGAACATAAGACCGCAAGTTTAGTCATGCAAATCACCTCCGTGGTGAGCTTTAAGCTGTAAGCTTTGAGCTTTAAGGGGTGACTGTCGAAGATTTTTCCTTAAAGCTTAAAGCTCGAAGCTCAAAGCTTTTAAAGTTCGCCGCCCGAAATTTCAACACCCGCTTTGTCGACGACACGCCCGATTGTGTAAAAATCTTCGCCGCTGAATTCGTCGGCAATCTCCGCGTCGACAATCAAAATCATGCCGATACCGCAGTTGAACGTTCGGAACATTTCACGGCGCGGAACGTTGCCCCACTCCTGCAGGCATTTAAAAATTTTCGGAATGCGCCACGAATCCGCGTCAATCGTCACGCCAAAATTTTTCGGCAAGGCACGCGGAATGTTGTCGTAAAATCCGCCGCCCGTCACGTGAACAAGCCCGTGAATTTTTTCGCCAAATTTTTTAATCAGCGGCAAACACGTCGCGGGATAAAGTCTCGTCGGTGTCAAAAGTTCTTCGCCCAAAGTTTTTTCGTCGGAAAATTTTTCGTCGCCCGTAAATTTCATGCGCTCGAAAACAATTTTGCGGACAAGACTGAATCCGTTTGAATGCAAACCGCTTGACGGAATGCCGATTAAAACGTCACCGATTTTCACGCGTGCGGAAGTTATCAGCGATTTTTTTTCGACAACGCCGACTGCAAAGCCCGCAATGTCGTATTCGCCGTCGGAATAAAATCCGCTCATCTCGGCAGTTTCGCCGCCGATTAAAGCGCAACCCGACTCCTTGCAGGCATTTGCGACACCGCGAACAATTTCTGCAACCTGCGCGGGATTGAGTTTGCCGACAGCCAGATAATCCAGGAAAAACAACGGCTCGGCTCCTTGAACCAAAATATCGTTGACGCACATGGCAACCGCGTCTTGCCCGATTGTGTCATGACGATTGAGCTTGAACGCGATTTTTAATTTCGTACCGACACCGTCCGTGCCCGAAACCAAAATCGGCTCGTCATAATTTTTCAGCGCGAACAGCCCGCCGAATCCGCCGATGTCGCCCAAAACTTCAGGTCGGTAAGTTGAGCGGACAAAATTTTTAATCAGCTTGACTGATTCGTTGCCCGCGTCGATGTCCACGCCCGAATCTTTATACGTGAGTTGCTCCATCAAAAATTCTCCTTGAAATAATCAATCGTGAGTTTAAGCCCGTCTTCAAGTTTGATTTTCGGTTGCCAGCCAAGTTTTTCTTTCGCCAAATCAATCACGGGACAACGTTGCGTCGGATCGTCCTGCGGCAACGGGCGATAAACGATTTTCGATTTTGAGCCGGTCAATTTCAAAACCAGTTCCGCAAGTTCAAGCATTGTGAATTCGCCGGGGTTGCCGAGATTTACCGGACCGATAAAATTTTCGGCGTTCATCATGCGAACAATTCCGTCAATCAAATCGTCGACGTAACAGAAACTGCGCGTCTGCGTGCCGTCGCCGTAAATCGTCAAGTCTTCGCCCTTCAACGCCTGCACAATAAAATTCGAGACAACACGCCCGTCATTTGCAGTCATGCGCGGACCGTAGGTGTTGAAAATTCTGATGACGCGAATATCAAGCCCGTGTTGGCGGTGGTAATCGAAAAACAAAGTTTCGGCGGTGCGCTTGCCTTCGTCGTAGCAGGCACGAATTCCAATCGGGTTGACGGCTCCGCGATAACTTTCCGGTTGCGGGTGAACTTTCGGGTCGCCGTAAACTTCGGACGTTGAAGCCTGCAAAACGCGTGCGGAATTTTGTTTCGCCAAATCCAAAGAATTCAACGCGCCCATGACGTTCGTTTTAATCGTGCGGACGGGGTCGCGCTGATAGTGCACGGGACTTGCGGGACACGCCAAATTAAAAATCCAATCGACTTCCGCATAAATCGGCTGAACAACGTCGTGACGCATCAATTCAAAATTCGGATTGCTCAACAGGTGCGCGATATTTTTTTTCGTGCCCGTGAAAAAATTGTCCAAACAGATGACTTCGTGCCCGTCGGCGATTAATCTGTCGCAAAGGTGCGAGCCCAAAAATCCCGCGCCGCCCGTCACCAAAACTCGTTTGCTCAAAATTATCAGCTCCAATCAGTTCGTAAAATATTTTTCCGGCTCACGCAAGAAATACGGATACTTCTTCAAGAACTCGTTCAGGCAAGGCAACTTGATTTTTTTCGCGTCGAAAGGAAAGAACTGCGACGCGGGAATATCTTGCCGATTGTAAATATCCGTGCCGTTTAACATGGATTCTTCGACGTGTCGCCTGTCGATTAATTCGCCGCCCGATTTAATGACAAATTCATTGCCGTCAACAATCGAGTTCATTTTTTCAATCACGCGCTCAGTGCCGCCCATGTACGAAAAGTGCCGCCCGCCGTTCAAAATAAACGGAGCAGTCCAGCGCGCATCTCGGAGCATTTGCGGTGTCGTCAAATTTTTTCGTTTGGTTAAGACAGTTCCCAACCAAGGTTCGCAACTCATGCGGTCGAAATAATATTGATGAAAATTTTGCCCCAAAGCTACGAAACTTTTTTCAAGATATTCGGACGCGGGCACAAGAATTTTCGCGGGATAAGTTGTCTGAGTTTTTACCAATGGCGGCTTGACCGTGAAGTTAAAAAATAATTCTTCGTTCGCTTGCAACCGCTGAATTATGTCGGGCGCGGGAATTTCGTCAAGGTCGCTGATAAAAATCCAATCGTCGGGCGCGGCATCTTCCAAACCGTAAATTATCGCGTCACGCTGTGCATTTTCAATCGACCAATCGCCCGTGCCGTTGTAGGGAACGTTCATTTCAACGGGCAAATGTCGTATCTTCGGAAAAAATTCTTTGAATTCGTCCTGTCGCTCCCAAAAATAAAACGGCTTCGGCTTATTGGTGTGCGTCCTGTTCGCCTCGACGATAATAAAATAATCAACGACAGACCAAAGAGCCTTTAAGCGCAGTTCCAAAAGTTCAAACTCGTTGTAAAACGTAAAGCAATCGTAGACTTTCACAAACTCACCTCGCAAAAAATTTTGTAATCGCTTGAACTTCCCTGCGGCTGAACAAATTTTTTACAACGTCCGCGCTGTTCTTGCAAAAAAATTCGGGGACAACAGAATTTATCCCCGAAAAATTTTTCGTCACAATAAAGCCTCACATTGTCAGGCGATTGAGAATTTCTTGGTAAGCTTCTTCGACGCCGCCCAAATCTTGACGGAAACGATCTTTATCAAGTTTTTCATGCGTTTCGGCATCCCAGAAACGGCAGTTGTCGGGAGAAATTTCGTCCGCCAAAAGAATTTCGCCGTCAAAACGTCCGAATTCAAGTTTGAAATCAATCAGGTCGACATTTTTCGCCTTGAGAGTTTCGCGCATAATCGCGTTGGTTGCAAGCGACATGTGTTCGATTTGATTTATTTCGTCAATCGTCGCCAAATTCAACGCCATAATATGCCAGCGATTGAGCATCGGGTCGCCGAGTTCGTCGCTTTTGTAATCGTATTCAATGACGGGGACAGCAAGCGGTGTGCCTTCGGGAAGTCCGAGACGTTTAACCAAACTGCCCGCGACAACATTGCGCACGATAATTTCAAGCTTAATCATGTCGAGTTTTTTTACGAGCATTTCGCACGGACTGACGGTTTCGATAAAATGACTTTTGACGCCGTGATCTTTGAGTTGCTTGAAGAAAAACGCGCTGATTTTGTTGTTGATGACGCCTTTGCCTTGAATCGTGCCGTGTTTCGCACCGTTGCCCGCAGTCGCGTCGTCCTTGAAGAAAACGAGCAATTCATTGGGGTTGTCGGTCTCGAAAACGCATTTCGCTTTGCCTTCGTACAGCAGATTGCCTTTAATCATGATAAAACCTCCTGAAAAAAACTTCACAGTGCCAACGTTTCCAAGTCGTCGGGCACGTGAATTTTACCGCTGAAATATTTTTGTCCCTCCGCAAGATAAAGTTGTTTGCGTGCGGAAAGATTTTTGTCCTCCGTGTGATAGAGCAACAGATTTTTGACGTGAAGTTTCTGCGCAAGTTCGCAGGCGTCCTTTACCGTCGAATGATTCTTGCCGTAAGGGTCAAAGATGTCGGCTTGCGAATAAAGACAAAACGCCTCGTACAACAGCCAATCGGAATTTTCGGTATAACGTTGCGCAAATTCGTTACAGGGTTCGTCGCCGCAACACGTCAACTTTTTGTCGCCGATGTCCATTGAAAAACCGAATTGTTTTGTTTTGGTTGAGCGAATGTCAAAAAAAGTCGTCGCCCGTCCGATGACGTTCAAAGTTTCGCCGTCGGCAACGGGAATCAAATGAAGTCGCTTGCCGATAAAGTCAGTCTCCTTCGGCTGAAGAAGTTTTTTGGCAATGTCTTCAAGCAATGACAAAACTTCCGCGTGTCCGTAAATTTTTGCCTCGCCGTCGTATTCGCGCTGATTCATATATTGGCAAATCATGCGCACGAGCCACAAAACGCCCGTGAAGTGGTCAACGTGTTTGTGTGTCAAAAAAATTTCGCGCATGTCCTGCCAGTTAAAGCCGGCGTGTTTGAGTTGGCGAAGAATTGTGCTGCCGCCGTCAACAAAAAAATTTTTGTCACCGTCGTTAATCACAAAGCACGTGTTGTAGCATTCGGTGACAAGCGCGTTACCCGTGCCGAGCATTGTCAATTCAACGGAATCGCTCCTCACAGTCCGAAACGATTAAAAATCATGTCGACGTTGCGCAAAAACCAGTTATAGTCGAAGCACGCGGCAATTTCTTCCGCGCTCAAAAATTTCGTGATGTCGGGATCTTTGGCGACGTTCGTTTTAAAATCTTCGCCGTCGAGCCAACGTTTCATTGCGTTGCGTTGAACCCACTTGTAAGCATCTTCGCGCAGGACGCCTTTGCCGACAATTTCAAGCATGAGCCGCTGACTGTAAATCAATCCGCCCGTGCGATTCATATTATGCAACATTGCTTCGGGATAAACAAGAAGTTTGTCGACGATATTTGTAAGTTTGTTTATACAGTAGTCGACGTTGATTGTCGAGTCGGGCAGAATCACGCGCTCAACGGAACTGTGCGAAATGTCGCGTTCGTGCCAAAGCGTGATGTCTTCCATTGCGGCAACGGCATTTGAGCGCACAAGTCGAGCCATACCCGCCACGCGTTCGCAGTTAATCGGGTTGCGTTTGTGCGGCATTGCGGACGAACCTTTTTGCCCGGGCGAAAAAAATTCTTCAGCTTCGCGAATATCCGTGCGTTGCAGGTTGCGAATTTCCGTCGCGATTTTTTCAAGCGTGCTTGCGACGATTGCCAAAGTCGTCATGTATTCGGCGTGACGGTCGCGCTGAATTACCTGCGTTGCCAAATCGACGGGCGTCAAGTCGAGTTTGCGGCAAACAATTTCTTCGATACGCGGGTCAATGTTTGAATACGTTCCGACAGCTCCCGAAAGTTTTCCGACACTGACATTTTTTTTCGCATGTTCGACGCGATCAATGTCACGGTCGATTTCCGCACTCCAAAGCAAAAGTTTCAGCCCGAAAGTCATCGGCTCCGCGTGAATGCCGTGTGTGCGTCCGATACAAGCTGTGTGTTTGAATTCGACGGCGCGGCGGCGTAAAACTTCGCGGAACTTGCGCAGGTCGTCCAAAATAATTTCGGCGGAACGTTTCATCATCAAACAAATCGCGGTATCTTTCACGTCGCTGGAAGTCAAACCTTTGTGAATATATTTTGAGTCTTCGCCGACGTATTCGCCCACGCACGTCAAAAACGCAATTATGTCGTGATGAGTGACTGATTCGATTTCGTGAATGCGTTCGAGGTTGAATTTTGCTTTGGCGCGGATATTTGCGGCGGCGGCAACGGGAATTTCGCCAAGTTCCGCCATTGCGTCGCACGCGGCAAGTTCCACGTCAAGAATCGTTTGCCATTCGTTTTCAAGTGACCAAAGTTTTCCCATTTCGGGCAAGGTGTAACGCTCAATCATTTACAAAACTCCTTTTCGTCAATATAAATTGTTTCGATTACCGGTTGTCGGTAAACCGGCGCGTTCGTTGAATTGAATTTTTGAATCAACTTTTCTTTGCTTGCCCAAAGAAAAGTTGCAAAAGAAAGGGCACCTCGCGGGGCGGATAGGTTGTCGCAATTCGGAGTAGTCGGCAACGCGTACCGCTCGTGCCCGTGCATTTCGCATCCGGCGAAATACCACGGGCGGCCGCACGTCCTGTGCGGCCTCAAATTTTCGTGGCGTGTGAAAAAATTTTACAAGTCAAGATAATAATGCGTCGACAATTCGACAAGTTCGTCGGCAACAAGCGCATGGAAGCCCGCGAACGAAAGATTTTTCGAGTGCGCGGAAAAAGTGTAGTGCCCGACTGCCCACGCCGCAACTTGTTCGTTATCGGAAATTTTTGCCAGATAAATCGTCGTGCCCGTCGTCGTGTCCACGCGCCATTTCACACCGTCAACGCCGCTTATGTCGCGAAGTTCTTCACCTTCGGCACGTTTGTAAGTTCTGATTGCCACGCCGACTTCGGGCTCCCATCTGCGACCGTATTGCATTTCGACAATGCCCGGCTCGGCATAAATCGCAATGATTTCGTAACCGGATTTGCGCGGCATGTACAGCGGAATAAATCCGAGAGCGCGGGAAACTTCGGCGAAGTTTGCATAAACTTCTTTCGGATTCGGTCCGGTAAATGTTTCGGTCGCCGGCGGCGTTATCGAAGGTTTCGGGATTTTGTTTTCTTCCGTTATCGGCTCGGTGAATTGTGACGGCTCAATTACAGGTTTCGTGACGGGTTTCGGTTCAGGTTTTTTTATCGATTCCGGTTCGGCAACAGGCTCTGGCGTCGGTTCCGGCTCAGGTTTCGTGACGGGTTGCGGTTCAGGTTTTTTTATCGGTTCCGGTTGGGCGACGGGTTCGGGTTCGGCGACAGGCTCCGGCGTCGGTTCCGGTTCGGGTGCTGACGGGTCGATTACGATTGGCGATTCGGTTTCCATCTGCGCATCTTTTTTACGGGTGCTGTCGCGCAATTTGCGTTCGTTTTCGCGTTCTTTTTCACGGCGTGTTTCGCGCAGTTTTTTGCGGCGTTCGCGACGTTCTTTGTCGGTATCTTCCTTGCGTTCGGTGGAAATCGTTTCTGTCAACGCAGGATTGAGTTCGTCGAGTTTTTCGTCGCCCGTGTTTTCTTGTTCCGCCGCGATTAACGACAGTTCGCGATCTTCGTCCGCTGCGTTGACTGCGCAGGGATTTTGCAACGCCGCCGCAATCATCAATGCCGCGATTGTCTTACCAAAGTTCAAAAAAATTCCTCCTCATCTGTTGCAAATTTATTTAAAACCTGCGTCGAAAATTCACGTCGCGAACGGTGCTAATAAAAAAATATTTTCATCAGTGCGTTGAAATGAATTACACATTCGCCGAAAAATTTTCTGCAGATTGGAATTAAACGTGACGGTTTTTATCCGTCGAATAATTTCGCCGCTGATTATAACAAGCTAAGCTGAAAGGAAACGGAAACGAAAAATTTTTTTGCTCTCGTCGCGTGTCCTTTGCAACAAAAAAGGCGGGGGCTCTCGCCTCCGTCTCTTTTGTGGTTTTGAAATTCACGTTAGTTTCTCATGTCTCACCTTCTTTTTGCCGATGCTTGGTGGGCATCTGCAAGGTATTTGCCGCCGATCCAAACTGCGGGGACAGCCCGACCGGCACTGTGGCGTTTATTTTGCTTTTAATGGGATTAACGGGAATTATATTTTGAGATGATTAGAGGATTTTTAGAACGAGATTAATTTTTTCGTCCCGCTCTTGGTTTCCTTCCGAGGCATAACTGTAGCAGAAAAATTTCAGGTTTGCAAGCCGGTGTTCAAAAATTTTTCAGACCTCACTGAAAAAATATTGTATTCACGGCGTCGCGGGCTTGAATTTGCTTTGCTACGTGAATATAATATGCGGCAGTTATTTTTACAAGTCGATTTGAAAGGATGAACTTAAGTGGCAAACGTTGACAAGGAAGCTCTCGCCCTGCATAAAGAAAATCACGGGAAACTCGAAGTCAGGAGCAAAGTTCCGCTCAAGACTAACAAAGATTTGACTCTTGCATACACGCCGGGCGTCGCGGCTCCCTGTCTGGAAATTAAAGACGACTTCGACAAAATTTACGACTACACCAATCGCGGCAACTTGGTCGCTGTCGTCACCAACGGCACGGCTGTTCTCGGTCTCGGCGATATCGGTGCCGGTGCGGGTTTGCCCGTCATGGAAGGTAAATCGATTCTGTTTAAAGGTTTCGCGGGCGTCGACGCAATTCCGATTTGTTTGGATACCAAAAGCGTTCCCGAAATTATCAAGGCGATTCAGTTGATGGCTCCCAGTTTCGGCGGAATCAACCTTGAGGACATCAAAGCCCCCGAATGTTTCGACATTGAACACGCGCTGAAAGATTCGGTCGATATTCCGGTTTTCCACGACGACCAACACGGCACGGCGATTGTCGTTGCGGCTGCGTTGATTAATGCGTTACGCCTTGTCGGCAAAAAATTCGACGAGATTAAAGTTGTCGTCAACGGCGCGGGCGCGGCCGGTATGGCGATTACCTATCTGATTCAGAAAATGGGCGCGAAAAATGTCATGCTGTGCGATTCAACCGGTGCAATTTACGAAGGTCGCGGCAAAGGCATGAATCCTTACAAAGATCAGATTGCCGCCGTTACCAATTTCGACAAGGAAGCCGGTCAACTCGTCGACGTGATTCACGGCGCGGACGTTTTTATCGGCGTGTCGAAGGCAAATTTGTTGACGCAAGACATGGTCAAGCAGATGAATCACGACGCGATTATTTTGGCAATGGCGAATCCGACACCCGAAATTATGCCCGACCTTGCGAAAGCGGCAGGTGCTCGCGTTGTAGCAACCGGACGCAGTGACTTCCCGAATCAGGTCAACAATCTGCTGGCGTTCCCGGGAATTTTCCGTGGTGCTTTGGACGTTCGCGCAACCGACGTAAACGAAGAAATGAAAATCGCGGCTGCGTATGCCATTGCGTCATTGGTCAGCGACGAAGAACTTAACGAGGAACATGTTATCACGACGCCTTTTGACGAACGTGTTGCCCCGACGGTTGCCGCTGCAGTTGCCAAAGCCGCCATTGAAACGGGTATCGCACGCAACAAAAATATCACGCCCGAACAGGTTGCCGAACATACGCGCCAACTTTTGAGCAAAAAATAATTCCTAATTCCTAATTACACATTCCACATTGCAGTTATCGCGCTCGTAGTCCAGTGGATAGGACGTAAGCCTCCGGAGCTTGAAGCGTGGGTTCGATTCCCGCCGAGCGCACCAAATAAAAAAATTCAGCGGTTCCGACAATCGGAGCCGCTTTTGAGTTTTGTTGACGATAAAATTTTTTGTCGTGAATCTGTCCGCCGAAAGTTATCTGCGATAAATCAGCTTGTCGCAAATGGCATTGTACATCGCGCTGATAAAGCGACCGTGCCGCGAACTCGAATCGCCGTAAAGATTGCCGTCAACGTACAAAACCGTTAAACCTCTGGCTCTGAATTGATAGTGACGAACTTTGCCGTTGTGCGCAACATAGCAACTGAATTCGGGCGCGGCGTCAACACCGGGGTCTTTGTAATTCAAACTGCCGGCTTTGACGTAGTAACTGTAGCCGTCCCACGACAAAACGTAAGTGTCCTGCGCGGGATAAGCCGCCTCAACTTGCACGGACGCGACGATAATCACGCTCAACGCGAGCATCGTCGACAGAAAAAATTTTTTGAACACGGTACACATCTCCTTTCAAGTTCAGCAAAGATTTTCAATGCAGTAACCGCAAATATTTTTCGCGACGGGGTCTCTGTCGACAAAACGATATTGCCCCGTTTGAGCCGTCTTGTAAAACCAAGAACCTTCTTCGTAGCGGAAATCAAATCGGTACGCGTCGTTGAACTCGTCGGCTTTGGCATTGGGCGTAACAAGTTTCACAACTACGGAAAATTGCCCTTGTCCGCTCTTTTGAAAAGTTTCCGTCACGACGTAAAATTGTCCGCCGTCTTTGCTTGCAACCCAAACGTCACGCGCTTCGACAATCGTCGGCGAAAAAATCTGTGCGCCGAAAAGAATTGTCGCCGCCAAAATCATCGTCAAAAAATTTTTCATGCTGTGACCTCCGTCCAATAACTCAGTTTGTTCGACGCCGCGCATCGAAGGCAACGGGACTTGCGTCCGACAACAAAATCATTCGTCGACACGAGCCCCGTATCGTTCACGCGGAAAAATTTTAACGACGTTTCAAGACGACGCGATTGGAATTTTCTTCGACGATTTTGTAGTCGTCGCGCAGGGAAGACAAAATCGCCGTGCCGCCCGCTGCCACACCGAGAGCTATCGCCGCAGTTGTGGCACTTGTTCCGATAGCCGCAACCGACGCCGTAGCAACACCCAAAGCCGCAGGAATCCCCACGCCCGTCATTGCCAACGCAACAGCCGCGCCCAACGCCGCAAACGCAATCGCCCACGCAATCGAACCTTTTGCTTTGATTTTGACAACCTTGTTGCGCAAGTCGCCGATAACTTCAATCGTCGGCTCGTCGTCTTTCATGGCTTTTGCCAATTCTTCTTCGTTCGTCACAGTTACCAAAGTAATCTCTCCTTTCAACGTTACGCTGATTTTAGCGGAAAAATTTTTTGACAGGTCGCCCGTCAAGCGACAAAATCAATTTCCGTCGGACAACTTACTGAAGTCGAAAACTTCTTTCGTGTCGAAGACATTGTAGCTGAAAAAATTTTTTATTCAGTCGCCCGTCAAGCGACAAAATCTTTAAACGTTCGGCAACTTGCTGAAGTCAAAAAAAGTTGTAACATCAACGTGCAACTCATCGGAAATTCTTAACAGTTTGTCCAACGAAATGGATTTGCAACCGCGCTCAACCTGCGACAAATAATTACTGCTGATACCGACCGCCTCCGCCAACTCAACCTGCGTGAGCCGTCGCGCTCGTCTGCAACAGTGAATGTTCAGCCCAATTAAAATTCGTCGTTCATCCGGCGAAGTCGGCATATCATCGCCCCCTCCAATGCATTATCGCACATTTAAAAGTTTCATGTTGTTTCATATGATTGAAAACTAACGCCCGCAGAATCAATTTGCAGACCGGCAAAAAATTTTCCGGTGACTCGAATTGTATCAACTGCAGAAAAAAAATTGTCGCATGAAGGGCGACCTTTCTTCGCCGAAACAGGTTATAATTCACGCATAAATTCAGTGGTTAGCGATTGATGATTGCCGACATAAAAAAATTCAGCGGTTCCGAAAAATTTGGAGCCGCTTTTGAGTTGTGCCGAAACAAATTTCGATTGACGCCTTAAAGTCAAGTTGCTAAACTTTCGTTGAAAATTTTTCAGAGGTGATGACTTGAACGAAAAAAATTTGACGCCGATGATGGAGCAATATCAAGCGGAAAAGTCAAAGCACCCGAACGAACTTTTGTTTTTCAGGCTCGGCGATTTTTTTGAAATGTTTAATGAAGACGCCCGAACGGCTTCTGCGGAACTCGGCTTGACGTTGACTCATCGGCAACAAGTCCCAATGTGCGGCGTGCCGGCTCACGCTGTGGAAAATTATCTTCAACGGCTCGTTGCCAAAGGTTTTCGCGTGGCAATCGTCGACCAAATCGGCGACCCGAAAGCGAAGGGCTTGACTGAACGCGCATTGACGAAAATCGTTACGCCGGGCACGATTTTGACCGACGACACTTTGACGAACGCGAACAACAATTATCTTGCGCTGGTTGTCGAAGTCGGCGACGAAATTGCTTTGGCGGGCGCGGACATTTCCACGGGCGAAATTTTTTACGGGCTGTACGACGGTAACAATCGCGAACAAAATCTTTTCGACGAACTTTATCGCGTCAATCCGCACGAAATTTTGATTGGCACGGAGCCGACATTTTTTAAGCGGCTGAAAACTTTCGTCGAAGTCAAGTTGGAAAATTGCACGTTCACGCGAATTGAAGTCCAAAATTCCACGGAAAATTTTTTCGCACAACATTTCGGCGAAGACGATTTGCCCGCAAGCGAACTTGCCGCGCAGGCTGTGGAAAATTTGTTGCGTTATCTGCATTCGACCGTTCGCACGGATTTAAATCATCTGTCGAAGTTGACGCGGCTGGATTTAAGCAGTCATTTAATTTTGGACGCGACGGCACTGCGAAATTTGGAAGTCGTCAGAAATCTGCGCGACGGCTCGAAAAAAAATACGCTGTTCGATGTGCTTGACCGGACGAAAACCGCGTTGGGAACTCGCTTGCTGAAACGTTGGCTGGAAAGTCCGCTTGTCGACGTGACCGCGATAAATCGTCGGCTTGACGCTGTGGAAGAACTTTACAAAAATTTTTCCACGCGAAAAAATCTGCGCGAAGCACTGAAAAATATCAGCGACTTTGAACGGCTCATGACGAAAATCGAAGTCGGTTCCGCGAACGCCCGTGATTTAATCGCGCTGAAAATTTCCATGCGTGCCCTGCCGATGATTCGGGAAATTTTGCGTGACGTGACGACGGATTTACCCGTTGCCTGCCGTGACGGTATCGGCGATTTCAGCGACGAAGCGCAACTTATCGACGAGGCAATCAGCGAAAATGCGTCCCTGTCCGTGCGCGACGGCGGAATTATCAACGGCGGCTACAACGAAGAACTCGACGAACTTCGACGCATTTCAATCGACAGCCGTGCTTTTCTGCAGGAATTTGAAGATCGCGAAAAAACTCGGACGGGCATTCGTGCGCTCAAAGTCGGCTACAATCGCGTTTTCGGCTACTACATTGAAGTTCGCCACAGCGGCGCGAGCAAAATTCCCGACAACTACATTCGCCGACAAACTTTGACGAACGCGGAACGCTACGTGACGCCCGAATTGAAAGAGTTCGAGACAAAAATTCTCGGCGCGCAGGAAAAAATTGTTAATCTGGAATATCATCTGTTCTGCGAAGTGCGCGACCGAATCAAGACGAAGTTGCCGCAAATTCAGGATACCGCCAAACGAATCGCCCTGCTTGACGTGCTGGCAAGTTTCGCCGAAATCGCGCAGGTCAACAATTACACGCGTCCCGAATTGAACATTGACGACGTTATCGAAATTCGCGACGGGCGACATCCGTTGGTTGAGCGAATTTTGACGGGCGGGCTTTTCGTCCCGAACGATACAAGTCTTTCGCCGAATCGTTGCGCGTTGATGATTATCACGGGACCGAACATGGCGGGCAAGTCAACTTACATGCGGCAAGTTGCGCTGATAACTTTGATGACGCAAGCGGGCAGTTTCGTTCCCGCCGCAAGCGCGAATATTTGTCCCGTCGACAGGATTTTTACGCGAATCGGCGCGGGTGACGACATTGTCAGCGGTCAATCAACTTTTATGGTTGAAATGAACGAAGTCGCGCAGATTTTGAAATTCGCCACAAATCGCAGTTTGATTGTTTTGGACGAAGTTGGACGCGGAACTTCGACGTTTGACGGCATGAGCATTGCCCGTGCGGTGATTGAATACATTGACAAAAAAATTCGTGCAAAAACTCTGTTCGCCACGCACTACCACGAATTGACGGACTTGGCTGAAATATCTTCGCGGATAGAAAATTTTTCCGTCGCTGTAAAAGAACGCGGCAACGAAGTAATTTTCCTACGTCGAATCAAAGCGGGCGGAGCGGATAAATCTTACGGCATTCAAGTCGCGAAACTTGCGGGACTTCCGAAAACTGTAATGAAACGCGCCGAAGAAATTTTAAAGTCAATGGAAAGTTCGGAACCTGTTCGTCCCGTCGCAAGCAAAAAAAATTCTTCGCAACCGCCGAGCCTGTTCATGTCGCAACAGCTGAAAGATTTATTGGCGTTGGACGTGCCGAGCTTGACGCCGATTGAGGCAATGAATAAACTTTACGAACTGCAACGACAGGCGAAAGCGGAACTTGGTCAGTGACAAAAACTTTACATTTAGTCAATGATTCGCTATCATTGCGGGCACGGTACAAAAATTTTTTACGGAGGCATTTTCAACATGGTTTTAATCACAGGCATTCTCGGACAGCTGGGTTACGATCTTGCAAAAGAATTCACGAAACGCGGCGTCGAATATATCGCCCCTTCGCTTGAGGAACTCGAATTGACGACCGAAGCCGGCGCGAAAAATTTCATCCTCGAAAAGAAACCCGAAACGGTCGTTCACTGCGCGGCTTATACCGCTGTCGACAAAGCCGAATCCGAAGCAGAAATCGCGCTTACCGTCAACGGTATGGGCACGCGTTGGGTTGCCGAAGCTTGCCGCGAAATTGGCGCGAAGATGATTTACATCAGCACCGACTACGTTTTCGGCGGCGACGGAAAAATTCCTTACGAAGTCAACGACGAAAAAAATCCCGTCAACGTCTACGGACGCAGCAAACTTTTGGGCGAAGACGCGGTTCATGCGCTGGTTGAAAAATTTTTCATTGTTCGCACGAGCTGGGTTTTCGGTATCAACGGCAACAATTTCATCAAGACAATGCTCAAACTTGCCGAGACGAAAAAGAAATTGAACGTCGTCAACGACCAAATCGGCAGCCCGACTTACACGCCCGACTTGTCGAGACTTTTGGCGGATATGGCGGCTTCAGACAAATACGGCATCTATCACGCGACGAACGAAGGTTTTTGCTCTTGGGCAGATTTTGCGCGGGAAATTTTCAAGCAAGCGGGCTTGAAAGTTGAAGTTGACGGCGTCCCGACAATCGAATATCCGACACCGGCAAAACGTCCGTTCAATTCGCGGCTCAGCAAAAAATCTCTTGACGAGGCAGGATTCGACAGACTTCCGACTTGGCAAGACGCGCTCAAAAGATATTTGGTCGAACTGAAAAATTCGTAAGCACTGTTTGCGAAAAAATTTCGGATTGCTCCCGTTGGATGCAACGTCACGTTGCCGCGCTCAAAAGATATTTGGTCGAACTGAAAAATT
>JAFUYE010000036.1 GCA_017470715.1 Selenomonadaceae bacterium | reverse complement strand
GTGATTCGCGATTATCCGAATGAAACCCGCGTGCGTTTCGTCAAGGTAACAATCGAAGTCGTAATTGTCGCTTGCGAATTTTTCAAGCACGGCGGGATTAAGCGGCAAATGTACGGCGGCTTTTCTGTGAAGTCGTTCCCGGCGTTCAGTCAAACTCAAATGCGGCGTGGGTTCAACTGAATATTTTCGCTCAAGATATTCGATACCCCAAGTCGTCGACGAGATATGACTTTGTGCCCGCAGTTCAGAAAAATATTTTTCCAGTACGTCAAAATCGATGCCCAACGCGTCAAAATATGACTTGAGCCAAAAAGAATTTTCGTAAATCGGCGCGGCAACTTCCCATTTCGTGACGCCAATCGGTGCCAGTCGGTTTAAATCTTCGCGACCCGTACCGAAAATAAAAGTTTCGACCGCATTCAAAATTTCTTGCCTTGCAGGTTGACCGTTCGCGTCCGCAATCACCAGCTTAAGGGAATTTTCGCCCAACGAACGTAATCTTTTTTGTTGCCGACGAAACTTGCCTGCCGTCCCGCACAATAATCGTCGATTCGTGCGCGTAAACTGTCGTCCGATTCAATTTTGGTGCCGCCCGAAGTCGCCGTGTTCGTGATTTTGTACACGTTATCGACGGGATTTTTCATGATGCTGATTGTGTCGGCGCGAACGTTGCCGATTTTGCCCGCCAAAACCGATTTAACGCGGATTGTGACTTCGCCCGTTTCGGGAACCGTCGCTTCTTCGACAGTTTCAAAAACGGGTCTGCCGTCACGATGACATTGCCGTAAGCGTGAGTTGCCTCGCGCCGTTCAAGTCCGTTATCTGCCGCGCAATAATCAAGCCAAGTGCCCGTCGCTCGAACAAATATTCGCCGCCGCCTTGCTCTTTGATATCCTTCAAAACGTCGGCAATCATGTCGCAAAGATATTTCTTGCGGTAAACTTTTTTGCCGTGCTTTACGTCGCTTACGTGAATTTCAGCCGGCACGCTCCACTTGCTTAATATTTCTTTGAGAATCGCGCTTGAAGTGTGTCCGTCCGTGAAATAAAAATTGTCTTGCCCGTGGCGCAGTTCGCCCGCTTCGTCCGCCGCTTCGATGTCCAGATAAAAATCTTTGTTCGTTTCGGTGACAGAAAGTTTTTGAATTTTGCCGCGTGTCACTTCGACACAGGCGATTTTCAGCTGGATTTTGCACGCGAGTTCTTTGGCACCTCCCGCAACAAAAAAGCCCGCCTTCGCGAGCCGGATTTTCATTACAAAATTTTCACGGCGTCGGCAGAAATGTCGGCGGCTTTTTAATGCAAAATAATCGCCCATGCCGCCTTTCGCCGTGAATCCGAAATTTTTTATGTACACGTCGAGATTTACGGGCGTCTGCGTGATTAAAAGTTTTAGCTTCGTCCCGCGTTCGCGCCAACGCTGAATAATTTTGATGAGTTCGTCGGGTCTGTCCCAAGCCGCGTGTTTGACGAAAGGATACATGAGCATTCCCGCACCGGGCAAAGTTCCGCGCCACGAAATATCCGTAAGTTGTTCGCCTTTCGGCAACTTGATTTCGCCCGCTTCAATGACATTGTAAGATCTGAAACTTGCCGACGACCTTACGCGGATTTCTTCGGGCGGCATACAAAATTTCAGGCTCACCAACACCGGCGGCATTGTACGTTGCATCCAAAACGACAACCGTATCGACGCCAAAAATTTGCGCCAAAACATTTTCATTTACCACGGCGGGATTCTGCGTCGTGCCAGAATATTTCACACGTTCCTTAATGAACGGATTATTTTTGAGCGCGGCGAACGTTTCAATGCCCAACGCCAATTTATTTGGGCGGCGGCGTCCGTTTCGGCGAATGTCAATCATGCGTGCGTCGATGAAGGCAACAGGGTCTGCCGTCGCGTCGTCAAAGCGTTTGAATTTTTTCTGCGCGTCGTTGGCAGTCGTTCCGCCAGTCCACTGATTCGACCAAACGCCTTTATTGAAAAATTTCTTGGCGAATTCGATTTCCTGATGAAGTGCCATTTGCTCGGTGATTGTTTTGATTCGGGCGCGAATCGGGTCGGCACTGCCTGCGGCTCCCGAACGTTGATAAGCCAGCGTGATAATTTTGTCCAGCCCGATAATTATCTGGTCAAGATGGCAACTGTAACTGTCGTCCGAAAGTCCCATAACTGCGGGCGCAACCGTGCCGTAATCGGGCTTGCGTTGAACGTTGTCGCGTGCCAAGTCCGCCTTGCTGAACGTGTAATAATAGCCGCTCGGCAGTTGCACGGGACACAGCGGAAACAGTCGCTTGCTCGCATAAGTCGCTTCCTCAAAATACGAAATGCAAAGGTTTGACAGATACTGATTCGGCTTCCAGTTGCCCAGTTGTTTTTGAACGATGATGTTTTGAACGTCCATGATTTTCACTCCTTAAAATTTGCCGGCACGAATAATTTGCACGTGAGCTGTCGCGCCTTGAGCCGCGTTTTCGAGTGCTTGCGCGAAGATGAATTTGCCGGTTTCGGCTTTGACTGCCAAACCGTCCGCGCCCGACGCAAGAAAATCGCCCGCTTTGAGTGCTTCGCCCGCCGTCCACAAACTTCCGCCCGTGATTTGTGCCGTGACGTGTTCGCCCGCCGCTATCGGCAAATCGTTTTCGGCAGTAAGAATACCGATTGGCATTTCGTCCGCCGCAGAAGTTTTTACGCCGTTTTCGGTGAGCGTCACTGCTGTGAAAGCCGCGCTCGAAAGTCCCGCCGCCGTCACGAATTCAGCCGTCGGGCTTTGATTGATGATTGAACCGTTAAACATTTTTCTGCCTCCTATTGCAATTCGGGATGAGCCAAATACGCTTCGTCGATTGCCTGTCGTCTCGTCAAGTGCGGTTTCGATTTCTGAATTTCCGCCGCGTACGCTTGAATTTGTTCTTGTCCGTCCGACTTGAGCCCGTCGCCGCGTTTGCCGATTTCCTCGAACGTGCCTGCTTTTTCGACCGCCGACAATGCGCCGTCCAAAACTTTTATCGCAGTTTCGTACAGTTGCGGATTCGATTTCGACGCCGCTTTGAGCATTGGCGCAAGTTTTTCTGCGTCCGTGCCCAAAATCTCGTAACGTTCGGCGATTTTTCGGAACTCGGCATCTTCGGCTTTTTCAATGTGCGCGTTAAGTCTGTCCGTCAAATCTTTCAGCGTCGCCGTCAATTCGTCGAAACCGTCGGCTTTGGCAACAACGTCAGGTTTGGTGACAACTTCGGTTTTGGTTACCTCTTCAGGTTTGGTGACAACTTCGGCTTTGGTGACTTCTTCAGCTTTGTCAACCTTATCAACCGGCGTTGTCTCGGCAATTTTTTGTTCGTCCATTTTGGTATCCTCCTTGCGTTTGAAAATCGTCACGTGAGCTTCGGGATTTGCGCCCGCGTCCACGAACGAAACTTCTTCAATCTCCAAATTTGTCAACTTCGTCACTGCAATTCCTCCCGCATCGCACGCCCGCCGATACTGAACATCGAATAGACGCCCGACTTGATTTTTTGCCAGACGGCTTCATCGGTGACGCGGAAACCGACCCACCAGCCCAAAGGTATTTCGCCCGTCAAGCCGAGTGTCGCAAGTTTTTCAGGCGTGAAAATTACACTTTCGACCAAATGCGCAACGCCGATTTTCGAGTGCATTTCGCCACCGGCACCGCTGAATTCGACAAATCGATACGCCGCCTGTTCGAGTTCGGCTATCGGAATTACGTCGCCTTCGCTGTCAACAACGGGTATTCCGTCTTCGTCCGCCGCAACCGACGCCCAGCCGAATATCAAATGCTCGTCCGCCTTGGCGATTTTCGCTACTATCTTCATGTTGATTTCTCCAACAAAAAAACGCCCGTAGGCGTCTGTATTCAGTTTGGTTTACGTCGAATAAAAATCCGCTTGTAAACTTTCTTGCCGTTGATTGTCGCTTGCTTGAACTGCGAATCGTCGTGCCACAGTCCGTTTGAAAAGCCCGTGCCTTCGCTTTCCGTGCAACCGACGATTTCAAATTGGTCAGGGTTGTATTTGTCGAGGAATGTTATCGGTACTCCCATGACGCCGAAATAATCAACGGGAATTTCTGCGGTTTTTGAAACTTCAATGGCGTCGTAATTGTCGTAGCACGGATATTTTTCGGGCGAATAATTTTTGTGCAGCGGGATGTCCCAAAATCTTTTTTCGGTTTCAATGTTCGTGTACCAGTGCACGCCGGAATTCCGAATCATGCCGTCGCGGTGTTCGGACGCGCTTGCAAAATCTTCGTAAGGGCTTGTAAAAAATCCGACCATGCCGGGAAATCCGTAACCGAGCCAAAGTTTATTCGCCATAATCAGCGGGAAAATTTCTTTGTAGGTGACGGCGTTGATGTTGCCGATGATGATAAATTTTTTATCGTTGTCGACAAGCAACTTGACGTATTCGCGAAAAAGACTGAACGGCGGATTCGTAACTACAACGTCGGCAACTTTGAGCAAGTCAATCAATTCACGTGAGCGGAAATCGCCCGCGCAATATTTCAAGTCGCCCGTGAGCTGACGTTTCTTGTAAATGCCGTGTTCAATCGCGTATTGCACGTCGTTTAAATCTTCGCGTCCGTCGCCGTTCCAATCGCGCAGTTCGTCAACTTCAAACATGCAGGCGGTTTTGTCGTCCGGAAAAAGATTAATTTCTTGTCCCGCAATCGGCGAATCGGCATAACTCGCGGTGATTAATTTTTTGAGTTCAAGGTCGTTGAACTTCGCGGCGAAGTATTTAAAAAAATTGCTCTCGAACGGGTCATCGCAGTTACAAAAAATTGTCTTGCCCATGAAAAATTCGCGGTAATGTCGCAGTTCGTTTTCGATGTCCTCAAGTTGCGTGTAGAATTTATCTTTTTTGGCACGCGCCGCCGAATTGAGATTTTTGTTGCCCGCCATGGAATATCACTCGCTAAACTTTGATTTATTGCCGCTTTATTTGGCTGTGCAAGTGATTTTATCGCTGTCCTTTTCATTATTCAAGACGCCAATCAAAAAACGCCCGTAGGCGTCTGTGTTCAATTAATCAGTTAATTCAAGCTTTTTGTACCCGACAATCTTTGCGAATGGTTTAAGGCTATCGCGCTTAAGCGGGTAAGTCCAGCTTCTCTCGCCAGTTTCTTTGTCGACCGTCAAGTGGAAGCCGCCTGGAATATCTTCACCGTCATCGGAACGGCGTACAGTGAAAACATATTGTCCTTGAGCCTCGCCGTAAGAATCGTGCAGTTTGAGCCGTGACGAGAGACCATTTTTAGCAATGTTTATCGCTTCTTTAAGAGTTATCACGTTCGACCACCTTGCAATACCACTTGATGAGTTCCTCATTCGGCTCAAGACTTAAGCGCGTTATCCCACAGGCAAATAGTAACGCTTATTAAGTTCAAAACCTCGCCGAATTCTGCCGCGCACCGAACATATGAATTGCTCGGTTTGTGTCTTCGTCGCGCTGTGTGACAATTCCAAAACAGTTATCGCTTGTGTCTTCTTGTCGAAGCTCAGTCTGCCGTCGCAAGTCATGTTTTCTTCCAAGCTGTAATTTATTGCCAGCACTTGCGCATCTTCGTGCACGAACACACACCAACCATTCATTTCGTCCACCTCAGTTAATCGTCGCGGAATAATTGTAAACCTTTTCTGTAAGCCTGTGCGCTTGTTCGGCGTTAAGTCCTTGCGATTCAAGCACAGACTCAAAGAATTCATGATTCAAAAGAAGGATATCTTCCGGATGAATATTGCGACCATCAATCAATCTTTGCCACGATTGTGCCATGTGATAACTCGGATAAAATCTTGCCCGTTCACCATCGTAAAGTTCATGTTCGGCATAAAACACATGATTTTTTATCGTGCGGATATCTTCTTCGCGAAAACCCGTATTAAGCGCGATTCGTTTGCAATCAGTTTTCATACTTCGCACTAACCCATAATATCTAAAAGCGTGCTGTTCTGCCGCGACACTGTCGGGATTTAATGCACCGCTCATGATTCCGCCCGCATCAAGTCCTCTGCCACCGACATTACCATTTCTTGCGGGCGAAGTCAACGGAGTTTCGCGATAAATAATAGTACAGCGACAGCGCGGATGAAGTGGCGGCAAAGTTACGCCCGATTCGTCAGTGTGACCGACAACGGTATCTTTGAGCGCAAGACAACGCCCGCAAACGCGATTTGTGCCGGCTGTCGACCAGACCATTTCGCAACGACCCATCAAGCCCGCACGTTGAGCCGTCAAAATTCCTTCATGTGCGCCTTGATTGTAAGCCCGCGCAAGTTCCGTATGTGTGATTGTTTCGGCGCGTTGACGGTGTTGCTTTGACGCGTATTTCAAAGCCGCTTTGTCCGCTCGTTGATTAGCCGTCGTCGCCGGAAGTCCCTGTTCGACAAACCGATTAAAAATGCGTTCGCGATAGTTGACGTTGGCTTGAGCTTGGCGGACGTTCAATCCGATTAACGGACGAATTTGTTGCGCGATTTTTTTCGGCGGTATCATGTTCGCTTGTCCGTGAAGAATTATCGCCGCGACTGCTTTTCGTGATTCGTCGCTGAGTGAAGTTACAAGTTCCGCGCCGCGTGTCCGAAGAAAATCTTTGACGCGAAAATCAGAATCGTCGATTGTGATTCGTCCGAGTGTGGCTTTCAACGCCGCAGTTTGCATTGCCGTCAACCAAAGCGGTGAAAATTTTTCGTTGACAACCGCCGCATAACGACTTTGCCAATCAATCAGCTCGTCGAGTTTGCCCGCCGCGATTGCCGCTTCCAAGTCGTCGTAAGAAATTTTCCGCCAATCGTCGACCGTGCGCGACAAAAATTCTATCGGCTCGTCGCTGTTTTCGCGAAGAAAATTTTCCAAGTCGCTTAAAGTTTCATTCGGCGAACGTGCCTTTGTGAATCTAAACATTTTCTTCAACCTTCATCGGCAAACAAAAAAAGCCCGCAATGTGCGAGCAAATTATTTGCAAATTAAAAAGCCCTTTGCTAGAATGTTCGTGGAAGCAAACACAACAGCGGGGCTTTGGATTAATTGATTGTACCAACCCCGCGCATATTTTGCAAGGGAGTTGATACGCATGAATGAAATTTGGCGAGACATTAGCGGTTACGAAGGCTTGTACCAAATCTCGAATCTCGGACGCGTGAAGTCGTTTTACAACGGCGGACGAATGCTGAAGCCCGGGCGCGTTAGCGGATATCTGCGTGTGACTTTGAGATGCGACGGAAAGTCTAAATCCTTGTTTGTGCACAGGCTCGTAGCGCAAGCGTTCATTCCGAATCCCGAATCAAAGCGCGAAGTAAATCACGTCAACGGAATCAAAACGGACAATCGTGTTGAGAATCTCGAATGGGTGACACCGGCGGAAAACAGCCGACATGCCGTCGCAACGGGTTTATATATTGCACCACAAGGTGAAGATCATTACAACGCCAAGCTCACCAATGAGCAAGTCATTTACATCCGAGAAAATCCCGACGGTTTGACCCGTAATCAGCTGGCAAAGAAATTCGCGATTCCCCCTCAATCAATCAGTCGAATTCAACTCGGCAAAACTTTCAAGAACGCAGGTGGCAAAATTCGTGACAAAATTAATACTCGCGTTCCCGACGAGACGCGTGAACAAATTCGGCGCGAATACGTTTACGGGAGTCACGAATTCGGTTCTGTTGCACTGGCAAAGAAATACGGCATCAGCGACACTACAATTCTGAGTATCATTCGTGAAGCGGCGGAAGTGAAGCTTGCTCACAAATTCTCCAACTCTTCGTCGGGAATGAACAAGCCGTAAGTCAAAAAGCTCAAGATTTCGCTGACGGTATCAGTCCACGTCGATTGCATGTCGTGCAAGCAACTTTCGACGAATTGAGCCGCCCGCTTGTCGACCGCGCTTGAACTTGCCGCCCTAACGCTCCAACTTGCCTGACGAATCAGCATTTTAATTGCGAACAGAATCGCGCCGCAAACGTCATCATTTTCCGACATTTCTTCATAGACACGCACGCCGCGAATTCCGCGAAGTTCCGGCAAAAATTCTTCGTAAAAAATCCCGCCGTAATGTTTTGCGCCGGTTCTGCCGATTTCTTTGTCCATGCTGCCTCCAAAAATTTCAAGCGTCGTGAATTCGTAAACACTCTTCAATCTGTTGTGCCAACTGAGCACTGACTTTATCCGTCAAGTCAGCCAAAAAATTTTTATCGATGAATTCTTGCGCGCCAAATTCGATGTTCATAACGTGCGCGTCGTGTTGCGTCAACAATTTTATAAGTGCGGTTAATTCTTGTGCGTCAATTTCGATTTTCACGGTTTACCTCCAATACGAATTCACAAGCGGGAAACTTGGCGGCGATGAAACTGTTGCCGTGGGCGCGAATGCCAAAACCAAGGCGTCGGCTCTGTCGGGAGAACGTCCCGCACGTTTCTTGTACGCGGATTTTTCTTCGAGAATCAGCTTGTCTAAACTCGTCAACCGATATTTTCGCGTGGCAAGTTGCGCCGTCAAAACTTCATCTTTCGGCAAAGTTATTTCGCCCGAAACGAATCTGTCGCGAAGTGCAAACCAACTTTCGGTTGCCCAATTCGCATAATGCGGATCACGCGCTTTGCCGCCGTTGTGACAGCCGTTTACTTCGACGCGAAGATTTTTTTCGCCGAAAACCTCGCGCAATCTGTCCGTCACGCCACCGCCGACACCGTCATCATCAACATTAACCGTCGCCCGTCCAAGTGAAAATTTCTTCATCAACTCGGCAGTCTTCGCGACAATTTTGCCGACCGTCGTCATTAAATCCGTCCGCCGATAACTTTCAAACTTCAACGCGCTGTTCCCGATTCGCGGCTGAATAACCGTCTCATCATTGCCGAAACGCGCCACGTCGACACCAATCACCAGTTCGCCCGAATAAACGGGTTCGCGGTTCGTCGCCGCCTCGACAAGTTCAAGCGCAATCAATCCGTCGGCTTCAGTTTTCGGGAATTCGCCCAAAACGCGCACGCGAACAACGTCACTGTCCGCGCCGTATTGCTTAATCAGTCGCTTGCAATATTCGTTCGCGACACGTCCCGAATCAGCCGAAGAAACTTTAAACGTCGCGTAAAGTTCGCGGTCTTCAAAAAATGCACGCTTGAAAAAGCCCGAATTGCGCGTCGGGTTCCCGCAAATTAAAAGTTTCGCGTCCGAAGTCGTCAGCGCACCTTCAATCGCCTCAAAAATCCCGTCTTCGATGCCGCTCGCTTCGTCCAAAACGAAAAGCAAATGTTCTTCGTGAAAGCCCGCCATGTTTTCGGGACGCGCCGCCGATTTCGCCAAAGCCGCCCAACGTTCCGGTTGCGCTCGGAAACAAATTTTCGTCTTTTGCCACTCGAAAAGCTCCGTCAACAATTCCGAACGCTTGAGCCATTTGGAAATTTCGCTCCACAAAATATTATTGACTTGGTCGCGTGTCGGCGCGGTGCACGGAACTTTACAAAACGGACGTGTGAACAAAAACCAGCAGATTGCCCAACTTTCAAGAGCTGTCTTACCAACGCCGTGCCCGCTTCGGATTGCGATTCGCGGTCGACGTGCCAGCGCGTTCAAAGCGTCTGCTTGCCACTCGTCCGGCTCGGCATGAAGAATTTTTCGGACAAATTCAACGGGCTCGTCGCGGAATTTCTTAAGGATTTGCTCCAACATTGTCTTTCGACCAGATTTTTTCAAGGGTCTCGACGAACAACGTCGACGAATCAACTTTCACGTCAACTTGTTCACGGAACGCGCCGTTGACTTTGAGCAACATTTCGGCGGCTTTCAATCTGTCGCGTTGGGTGACCTTCGCGGTAATTTTTTTGCCCGAATTCGTAACAACTTCCTCAGTGAGTTCGCCGCGCACAACCGAAGTCAAATGCTCCAAAATTTCTTGCGTGTCCGCCGTCCGTTGCGTTTTCAGTTCGCCAAGTCGACGGTCTATTTCAGCGCGAATGTTACCTTTTGTTAGCAATTTTGAGCCGGCAACGTTGGCGACGTGTTCTGAATAACCTGCTTTCCGTGCGGCTTCGGAGGCGTTGCCCGTCTGAATATAAAAGTCGACGAAACGTTTTTGTCGTTCATTCACCGTCGCGCCTCCCTTCCCAAATTTTTGTCAGCGTTTCTACAAACAAATTTTCCTGCGGTTTAGCTTGCTTAAGTTCGCGGGCGGTTCGTTCAAGATTCGTGCCGACTTTGACGGCTTCAATGAGTGCCGATAAAAATTTCGGCGGCAAGTTCGTCAATTCCATGCGCTGAATTGCGTTGGCGGCGCGGCTCTGCAACATTTGCCCGATTTTTATTTGCCGTTCGACCATCGCCGCAAAATCTTCGGACGCTCGCTCCATTGCCTGCCGACTGATTTCCGAATCCCACGCGTCGGCACGTTCCCGCCATCTATGTTTTTTCGCCCAACGTTTAATCAGCGTCGTCGACTTGGTCAACTCTTCGGCAACCTTGCAGTAACTTCTGTGCGTCAGATAAATTTGGAACGCCTCGAACGCAGGGTAACTTTCGCCCGGTTGCCTGTCCCAATCCAAAATCTTCAACTCCAATCAAAAAACGCCCGTAGGCGTCGTGAGTATTCAAAATCCGTCACCGCACAAGCAAAAATTCAATCATACTGTGCCAATCTCTCGTAAACTTCGCGACGTTCAATCAACAGTCGGTCGCCGATTTCGTCAATTTTCGCGGCAAGTTCGGGACAATTTTCCGACGTGATGACAACGCGTCCGTCCGGAAATGCCCGCTTGAGTTTTTCTTCGTCTTCGGGCGTCAACGGATAAACTTCGCCGTTAAAAACTTTCGCGTGAATAATCATGCCAATCACCTAAAATTTTCGTTCAGAAACAATCGCCGCAAGAAAAATCAAGTTGTGATCATCGGGATATACTTGCGCATTTTGTCAGCGAATTCGTTGGCGAGTTCTTTGCCGCGATTAAATCTGTCGTCAAGGTCGCAACCTTCGGCGTCGAATTCGTCAAACTCTTTTTCAATGTCACTGCACGTATCGTTCAATTTGTCAACGGTCGGGAGCAAGTCAAACGCACTTTCGTCATAGCCGGCGTTCTCAACCAAGGCAACTTCAGCGTCGTAGAAGATGGAAAAATTCATTTTGGGCAAGCCGTATCTGGTCAAGCACGCGGCGGCTTTGGTGTCGTCGCATTCCCACTCGTCGCGATTTTTGCCTTTGAAGTACCAGCTGTAACGGTCGCGCTTAACTTGACTTTTGGCTTTTTCGTAACGGGCGGCAAGTTCGTCATCGGCGAGCGTACGGGCGATAAGTCTTGCTTCAAACGCAGCTTGCTCGGCTTCTTCAATTTCGTAAGCGACCGCAAAGTTGAATGCGTCTTCGCTGATTGCGTATTCGCTTGCATCAATTTCGGGCGTTTCGCTGACCGCGTCGGCGGTTGCGGTAATTTCTTCGAGGCGTTTGGCGACTTCCTGCGCTTGAGCGAAGTTCGCGGCTTTGAAGTCGTCGATAATCTTTTTGACTGCGGCGTTGTCGCGGTTACTGTTGAATGCGGCTGTGATAACGGCGTCGGCTTGCTCTTCGCTCAAGCGGTCAACGCTGATGAGTTTGTCGGCGAAGGCGCGGGATTTTTTGAATTGCTCGGCGATGTGGATTTTTTCTTCGCTTTCGGGCTCGACCGTGACTTTCTCGGCTTTGATGAATTCGGCGATTTCTTTGCGGGTTTTGGAAGAGTAGCCCGTAAAGGTTTTGTGGTCGCCGTTGGGCTTGATGAATTCGCAAGTTTCGCCGCTGATGAGTTCGTCGACGATTGCGGTGAGGCGCGTTTGGCTGCCGTCGCTGTAGTAGCTGATTCTGCCTTTCGCGCTGATTCCGGTCTCGACTGTCATTGTAATTGCCTCCCTTCGAATGTCGGTGATTTACTTCAACTGCAGATAAAGATTTTGAATCGTCAGCCGCCCGATTTCGTTTTCGAGAGCGGCGATTTTCTTGTTCGCGCATTTGAGTGCAGCGGTCGGTTCGCCGTGCCACATCGTAATTTCGCATTCGGCATAATCGTCGCGTTCGATTGCGGCGAAAATCTCGGCTTGAACTTCCTTGCGGAAGAATTCATCGAGAATACTTTTGAGCAACCGTTTGCTGACCATGTTGCCGTTGAAAAGTACCAGCGTGCTTTTGCGTTCAATCCTCATAAAACCACCCCTGAAAAAAAGTCATTCCCTTTACCAACGAATTTGGTATGATGCTTACAAATTCGTTATGCCGAATTGCGTTTTGGTATGTTTCCATTCCACAGTTTGCAGAATTCCTGAAAGTTCATCACGCCGAGCGCATTTGCTACTTCTATCGGTATGGCAGAAAGTGCCTGCCAACGATATGAGCAAGGCAGACGCGAACCCGCCTACAAACAACTCATCGCGCTTGCCGACACTTACAACATCTCGCTTGACTACTTGGTTGGACGCACGGACGTTCCGACGATAGCTAAAGGCGCGTGATTCATTTTTACGCCGTCAACTTGGTTGATTCGTCGCCGAGGAGTTTGCGCCCGTAAAATTGTTCGCCGCCGATGTGGTTTTCTTTGATTCGTGCCGTGAACAGCACCGCGCATTTTTTGAATTCGTCGATTATCGCCTTGCCGGTGCTGAAGTCGTCGACAGCTTTGGCGTAGTAAAACATGCGCCCGTTCGGCAACGTCGGTTCGATTTGAACAAGGAATTTGCCAATCTGCTCTTCATGATTGTGGAGCGTGTCGGTCATTTCGTGCGCCGTCATGAATTTGAAAACGACTTCCGACTGTTTGGCGGAGCGGAATTCGTTTTCAATGCGGGCGACGAATTCTTTTTTCGACTTGAGGCGGCAACTGCGATAGCGGTAAATTTTCGTCTTGCCGTTGAAACGCATTTCGGCATCGTAGCGCGGCGAAGAAATTGCAACCAATTTGCCACGGTTGAAAGTCAGCGTCTCATCGCCGATTTCCAAATGCGATCAGCCGTCGATTTCGCTGTCGTGAACGGCGGTTAAAGTCATCCGTCGCGAAACGTTGAACGTCGAAGTTGAATTCGGGATTGTCGTCGGGCATTTCGAGAACGTCGGCGTAACCCAATTTCTTGAAGGCAACCCAGATGCGGTTCACCTGCTTGAGGAGTTCGAGCGTTTCGGCGTGGATTGCGTGATATTCTTCGTTTTTCGCGTTCAAGTCGAAGTTGGCGTAGTGATTCTTTTGGGCTTGAATGAATTCTTTATCAAGAACCGCCATGCGCGTCACGTTTTGTGCGATTTTCTTTTCGGCAAGGTTGTACTCGGCAATTTGAGTTTCAAGTTCCGCCGTGTCGAATTCGTCCGTTGCGAAACGCTGAACGTCGAAGGTAAATTGAGCGTTGTCGACGGTTGCGAACGCCTTTGAAAACGGCGGTAATTTCGCGGTGCGTGAGTTTGTGCGCGTTTGAGCCCGCCGTGTAAAGTTCGCCCGAAGCTCTCATTGCGGCTGTCTTGTCGGCTTGCGCTTTGTCGAGTGCTTTGGCGATTTCGATAACCAAGTTCGCCGTCAAACCGAATTCGGCAAGGCGTTCGTTGGCTTCTTTCTTCGTGAGTCGGTCGTATCCGATTTCGAGATTGTGTCTGCCGTAGTTGTAACGAACGCGCCATGCGGGATTGCCTTTCGCCGTGAAGTGCAGTTGAACTTTTCTTTGAGTGGTGTTGTAAGCGTTCTGCAATTCGTTCGCGGTCATTTTCGTTTTGATTGTCATGTTGCCGGTCTCCTTCAAAATACGTGGTTGGCTCCTTGCCGCGACTGCCTTCGGCAAGCTTGTCGGCGATTTTTTTGTTGCCTTTACTTGCTAATTTGGCATAATGCCTTAAAGGGCGTGTTGCCCCCATAAATGCTCAACTGTGGTGTTAAGGGCTTTTGCGATACGAATTGCAGTTTGTATCATGTTCGCTCCCATACCGTTTTCGTACTTTTGATATGTGCGAACGTTGAGTTTGGTTTCTTCAGCAAGTTGCAGTTGTGTCTTGGCGGATTCCCTGCGAACTTGCTTTAATGTATCATTTTTCAAGGTAAATCATCCCTTACTTTGCACGCCGCTTTGTTCGTGTCAACACTTGGTAAAAATTTTTTGATTGGAGGGATTGACATGTTCGATTTCGGTGAACGTTTAAAACAGATACGCAAGGAACGCAATCTTATGCAAAAACAATTAGCTGAGCTTATCGGAAGCACGGAGCGCGGTGTCCAACATTACGAATCAGGAGATAGAGAGCCTGCTTTTCGTGTCATTCTCGCCATTCTCGATAATCTCGACGTTGACGCAAATTACTTGCTCGGACGCACGAACAACCCACAAATTTTGAAAGGCGCGTGATTATGACTATCGGCGACATAGAAGTTTTCAGAGATTTTGATACCGATGAACTCACGGGATACACGGTTTTTAATTTCAAAACCATCTGTAAGGAAAAATCTCCTGAATACGCAATGTTGTCGAAGTTGTTTGACGTTCAAACTCTGACGAAAGAATTGACGGGCGACGATTAATTTTCGCTACGGTCATTGTTTGCAAGCTCTTCGCGAATTTGTTTTTCCTGCTCGGCAAGTCGACGTTGAAAATCTCCTTTCCGGTCGTCGTGCCGCTAATTGTGATGTTTGTGACGTTTCACGGCATGTTTTTAGAGCCGGAAGACGGAAATAGCACTCGGCACCACAGATAGGTGAGCAAAATGTTCATTGCGTCTTGATAACGACCGTTAAAAACACCTACAAAATAACCGAACGCCAATATAATGACGTCAGCAATCCACGGATTGTTATTGAAAAATTGTCGTATTTCAATGTACCTCTTCAACAGGCTGGATTTTTTCATGATTTAACTCCTCGTAGCCGTTAATCGTGAGCCGCCAACTGCCACAAATTAATTTCCAAGCGTCACTTGAACGTTTGGTAAAGTTCGATGAATTTGTCGGTGGCGTCGAAGAAATTCTGCTTGCGCCGGTCGCCCAAAGTCCGGCGGTGGTCGGGATATTTTTGTTCGACGACGGCAAGTTGTTCTTTGGTCAACGCGCTCTGCCCGCCAAAGTGCAGAAACAGTTCGTCCGCATGATACGCCTCCCGAAGTAAATTCATCAGTTGATGCAAGTCGTCTTTGGTCAACATGTGAGTTTTCTCAACAGGTTTCGGGCGTTGGTTTCGGTGATTTTCCGACTTAACTTTACTCCGACAGTCGAGACAATATTTCGCGTTACCGTGCCCGTCAAATTCCTTGCCGCAGTGTTCGCAGGTTTTAATCAAATTAATTCCTCCGTCTCAGATCGGATAATCGTATTCGGGCGGCGGCGCAAAATCGTCACGCTTAACGTTGCCCGAATCTTTTTTCGCGCCCGCAAACTCGATTTGCTCAATGATAATTTCGGTCGCCGTGCGTTTGATGCCGTCCTTGCCTTCGTAGTTCGACGTGCGCAGATAACCTTCGACGAGAATTTTTGAACCTTTGGCGAAATACTTGCTCAAAAATTCGGCGGTCTTGTTGAAGGCAACCAGATTGAAAAAGTCAACTTCCTTGTTTTTAAACGGGCGATTGACGGCAATTCCGGTACGCGCAACGGTCGTGTTCGAGTAGTCGCGAATCTCCACGTCGCGGGTCAAGTTGCCCATTAAAATGACTTTGTTCAAATTATCAGCTCCTTCTGCCGCGAGTTTTGTACAGCAACGCAACCCATTCTTGTTCGGTCAAATCGCGTTGTGTCGGGCAAAATTCCTGTGCCTTGCGATTGAGCGGCGTCACGCGCCAATTTGTGAAATCGGTAGAATATCTGCAGGCGAACACGGGAATTTCCGCCCTGTTGCCCAAGTCAATCAAAGCTTGATACGACGGGTGACTTTTGTGTTGCGGCGCGGCGAATTCGTTTTTGTATTCAACCAGTGCCGACGCTTTACCGCAGTCATATTCAAGCATCAAAAAATCAATGTCGACGGCGGGGCAGTCCCAGCCCCATTGTCGGTGGCGTTGTGAAAGTGCGCTATCCCGCCAGCCCGTGCGCTCCGGTGCAACTTCCCGCATCGGCGAACACCTCCCGAATTCGATTAAAAGTCGTGTCGATACAGCGTTGCTCAATGTCGACGCCGATAAATTTTCTGCCGCTCGTGACGGAAACAAAACCTGTGGTGCCGCCGCCCAAAAACGGGTCAAGAATCACGTCGTCGGGATTTGTCAGTCGTTCGACAATATCTTTCATGCCGCTGATTGATTGTCCCCACTCGTGAAAACGTTTGTCGTTGTCGTTGACGGAACTTTTCAAAACGTCGCCTGTCCAGTCGCCCGAATAATCGCCTTTAACGAACCACAGTACGGGTTTCCAAAAAGTATTGACGCGACGTTGAAACAGTTGCGAACTTTGACCGCCGGGCGTCAAGTAACTCAAGCACCAGTGATAGCGCATTTCGGTTGACAGCAGCCGAATCACGTCGGGCAGATAAGATTGTCCCGTCATGCAGATTAGCGAGCCGCCGTTTTTAAGGACACGCGCCGCAATCTTCGACAGGTTTTCATAAAGCGGCAAGAATTCTTTCGGATAGGGCGGGTCTGTGATGATGAAGTCGACGCTGTTATCGGCAATTTCGGCAAGCCCGTCGCGAATATCGGCGCAGATAAGTTTTACCTTGTCGGTCGGCAATTCAGTCGGCGGCGTGTAGGTTTTGCGTTCGCGAGTTTCCGCTTGACGCTGAACTTTTTCGGCTTGTTTGATGTTTTCAAGTGCTTTTGAACGTGTGGCAATTTCTTCATGCTCGTCCGCATCGTCTATCGTTTTTCGAACGGCGGCGGGATTATCGGCAAGCTTTTGGAATTGCGAAACCTGATTTTTGTTAAAGCCCATCTTCGCGGCGACTTCAAGTTTCGGTTGCTCCGGAAGTGATTCGTTTAACTTTTTCCCTGCGACGGGAAGAGGTTGTAAATCAGTCCGTGCGCCTTGCTTTTTGGGCATTTGATTAAACAATTCGCCGAGCCGTGCTTC
>JAFUYE010000005.1 GCA_017470715.1 Selenomonadaceae bacterium | reverse complement strand
GCGGCTCAGCCGGCGTCTTCCTCTTCTTTGGCGCGGTCAACCAAAATGTTCAAAAGTTTCATTGCCGCTTCGGGAATATTGGTGCCGGGCGCGAAAATTGCAACGGCACCGCTCTTGTACAAGTGGTCGTAATCCTGCACGGGGATAACGCCGCCGATAGCGACAAGAATATCTTCGCGACCGAGCTTTTTGAGTTCGTCGACGAGTTCGGGCAACAGGGTATTGTGACCTGCCGCAAGTGAACTGAATCCGACGATATGAACGTCATTGTCAACGGCGTCCTGCGCGGCTTCCTGCGGAGTTTGGAACAACGGACCCACGTCGACATCCCAGCCCATGTCTGCGAAACTTGACGCGATAACTTTTGCGCCGCGGTCGTGACCGTCCTGACCGATTTTCGCGACGAAGATACGCGGACGACGACCGGTAATTTTCTCGAATTCATCTGCGCGGGCACGTACTTTGTCAAGTTCGGTTTGCTGACCGAATTCGCTGGAGTAAACGCCGCTGATTGTGTGAATCGTCGCTTGATAACGTCCCGAAATTTTTTCGACGGCGTCGGAAATTTCACCGAGCGAGCAACGGACGCGAGCCGCTTCAACAGCGCACTCAAGCAAGTTGCCGTTGTCGCGGGAATCAGCCGCTTTGGTGATAGCTTCAAGCGCGGCACGAACATCATCTTCGTTACGTTCGGCGCGGAGTTTGTTGAGACGTTCAACCTGCGCGTTGCGAACGGCGGTGTTGTCGACGGCAAGAATTTCGAGCGGGTCTTCTTTGTCGAGGCGGAATTTGTTCAAGCCGACAATCGTTTCGTTGTTGGAATCGATACGCGCTTGACGACGAGCAGCCGCCTCTTCGATACGCATTTTCGGCAAACCGGTTGCGATAGCTTTTGCCATGCCGCCGAGTTGTTCAATTTCCTGAATGTGCGCCCAAGCACGACGAATAATTTCGTTCGTGAGAGCTTCGACGTAGTAGGAGCCGCCCCACGGGTCAATAATTTTGCAAACGGAAGTTTCGTCCTGAATGTAAAGCTGCGTGTTGCGGGCGATACGTGCGCTGAAGTCCGTCGGCAAGGCAATGGCTTCGTCGAGTGCGTTGGTGTGCAGTGACTGCGTGTGACCGAGAGCCGCGCCCATTGCTTCCATAACCGTGCGTGAAATGTTGTTGAACGGATCTTGAGCGGTGAGCGACCAACCCGAAGTTTGGCAGTGTGTACGCAACGCCATTGATTTTGCTTGAGTGCCGCCCATTTGTTTGACGATTTTCGCCCAGAGGACACGAGCCGCACGCATTTTGGCGACTTCCATGAAATAGTTTTTGCCGATAGCCCAGAAGAAACTTAAACGTTTCGCGAAGGCGTCAACTTTCAAGCCCGCGTTGATACCCGTGCGAATGTATTCGAGACCGTCAGCCAACGTGTAACCGAGTTCAATGTCAGCCGGCGCGCCCGCTTCCTGCATGTGGTAACCGCTGATTGAAATCGAATTGAATTTCGGCATGTATTTCGTCGTGTACTCGAAAATGTCGCCGATGATTCGCATTGACATTTCGGGCGGGTAAATGTACGTGTTGCGAACCATGAATTCTTTCAAAATGTCGTTTTGAATCGTGCCGTTGAGAATCGATTTGTCAACGCCCTGTTCAATGCCGCTCTGAATAAAGAACGCCAAAATCGGCAAGACTGCGCCGTTCATTGTCATTGAAACGGACATTTGATCGAGCGGAATTCCGCTGAACAAAATATTCATGTCAAGCATTGAGCAAACCGAAACGCCCGCTTTACCAACGTCGCCGAAAACACGGGGATTGTCCGCGTCGTAACCGCGATGTGTCGGCAAGTCGAACGCAATCGACAAACCTTTTTGACCTGCGGCAAGGTTACGGCGATAAAATGCGTTGGATTCTTCGGCCGTCGAAAAGCCCGCGTATTGCCGAACAGTCCACGGACGGAAAACGTACATTGTCGCATACGGTCCGCGCAGGAACGGCGGAATTCCGCTGACGAAATCCAAATGATTCATGTGGTCGTATTCGCCGTGCGTGTACAAAGGTTTAACGGGGACATGCTCCATTGTTTTATAAATGAGCTTGTCATAATCCGCTTTGGCAGCCTGTTCAAATTTCGATTTCCAAATCGCCGCGTCTTCTTCAGCCGGGGCGTCGTTCAGGCTCATGTTCGCGAAATCCGGATTGTTGTACTGTGCCATTAATCAATTCATCCCCTTTTTCTGCTGAAGAGCTTGGATAACTTTGTAGCAGTTCGCACGGACGTTGATATAGTCGTCAATGCCAGCCTGCTTGTAAGTTTCGACGAGTTCAGCCGGAGCCGTGCCCGCAAGATAAACGGTTGCATTCGGCAAAACTTCATGAAGTTTCGGTGCCAACGCGGGAACAATTTCGGGATATGTCGGATCTGTCGAACAGATAACGACTGCATCCGCGCCCGATTCTTTGGCAGCTTGAGCCGCTTCGTCGACAGTTGCAAAGCCGTTGTTGCCCAAAACTTGGAACGCGCCGACCTGCAAAAATCCCGTAGTGAAATCTGCGCGGGCTTTGTGTTGCGGAATCGGTCCCATGTTCGCAAGGAAAATTTTGACGTTGTCATTGTGAGCGGCTTTGAATTTCTCGGTCTTTTCGCGCAGAGCCTCGAAACGTTCGCTCCAGCGGTGAGCTTCAATAGCCGTAATTTCTTCGACTTCGGCGGTGCCCAAAGCTTTGCGAATTTCGGCAATGGTTGCGCCAGCTTGAGCCGCATTAATCACGCTGTCAACGTTGTCCGCAGAAATTTTCGCAATAGCGTCTTTGGCGTCGACGTTGGCAAGGAAAGCTTCAATCGCGGACTTGCGAGCCTTCATGTTTTCGGCTTGACTTTCGGGGCGTGCGTCAATGCGTTCCTCGGTCATGTTCGGATACATGTTGTTGCCGACGATTCTGTCCTTGCGCGTTTCGGCAGCTTTGAAACGTGCGGCAAGAATTGCGGCAATTTGTTCTTGCGGATAACCTTCTTTGAGCGCGGCGACAATTCCGCCTTTGCCTTCGACGGTTTGGAATTCAGCCCAGATTTTTTCTTTAATCTGTTTGGTCAAAGTCTCGACAGCCCACGAACCGCCGGCAGGGTCAATCGGTTGCAAAAGTCCGAATTCTTCCTGCAGAATAATTTGCATGTTGCGAGCGATACGACGGCTGAATTCGTCGCCTTTGCGGACGGGCTCATCAAACGTCGAATTTTCAAAGCTGTCAACTCCACCGACAACGCCGCTGAAAAGTTCGGTCGTGTCGCGGAGCATATTGACGTAAGCATCGTATACGGTTTTAAAGAATTTCGCGGGACGACCGTGCACGTGAATTTTTTGGGATTCGGCATTGCCGCCGAAAGCTTTGACAATCTGCGCCCAAATCGGACGGACTGCACGAAGTTTCGCAATTTGCATGAAGAAATTCGCGCCAAGTGAAAAGCCGAACATAATTTGACTTGCCGCTTCGTCAATCGTCAAACCGCGTTCAAGCAGTGCACGAAGATAAGCCACGCCCGTTGCCAAAGTGTAAGCGACTTCCTGAACGTCATTTGCGCCGCCGTTGCTGAAAACATTGCTTTTAACGAAAATCGTTTTGACTGCGGGAGCGTTCTTGACTGCCCATTTCGCGACAACCGCCGCTTCGTCGTAAAGTTTGTCGAGCGATTGATTCAACGTGCCGTTACCGACGTATTCGGCAATCGGGTTTGCGCCGATAATGCCTTTGAGTTTGGCAACGTCGCCGCCTTGTTTTTTGACAGCCGCAACAATCAACGCAAGCAACGGAAGTGCCGATTCGCCCGCGTAAACGTAAAGCGGATATTGGTCGAGTTTGAGCCCGTTAAGCAAAGTTTCAACGTCGCCCAAAGTCGTCACGGAGCAACCGTGTCTGCCGATATGTTCGCATTCACGGGCGTCTTTGCCTTTGCGGGTCGCGCAGTCAACTTTGACGTTGTAAATCGTCGAGCCTTTGTCGATTTCGTGTTTCAAAAGTTCGTTGTTGTCTTCGGGCAAAGTTTCGTCGCACGCCTGAGCGATACCCCACGGCGATTGAATGTAGCCGTTTGCTTCGACGCCGCGCAGATAATCGCCCATGCCGGGGAAAGACATTGCCGGTTGAATCGGTTCCGTGTCCGCGTGAAAATACATCGGTTCCAGTGTCAGATTTTCGTACGTCTTGGTTCTCATTCGGCGATCGAAATCCGCGCCCTTCAAAAGTTCGATACACGCTTGACGCCATTCTTCATAAGTCGGCGGCGTGAATTCATCCAAAGGGACTTCGGGGAAATTTTCCTGAGCTTCTGCGCGACGAATTAAGGTCTGCAGATCCAGTTCAGGATTTTGTTTGTCGTTGCTCATACAAAGTGACCTCCTGTGATCTTTTTTGTCTGTGGTGCGAAAAGTTTTGTTTCAACCTCCTTGAAAACGTTCGTGTGATTATCATCAACTATCGGGAATATTATCGCAAATTATAGCCAACGTCAACGCCGCCGAAATAAAAAAATCGCCGTTTCTTGACGAAAAAAGCCCTGCGTGCTACGATTAAGTTATCAACAACAAAATCCAATAGCGTGGCGCAGAGCCGTTTTCGTTGCAGATTGTACACCGCCTGCGCCGTGCTGTCAATGAAAGGCGGTCATCATTATGGCATTCGGTGTGATTTACAAAATCACCAACAAACTCAACGGCAAGATTTACATCGGACAGACGACGCAAACTCTCAACAGACGAATCGGGCAACACAAGCGGGCGAATTCCGTCATCGGGCAAGCAATTCGCAAGCACGGTTGGAAAAACTTCACCGTTGAAGTCCTCGAAGAATGCGACACGCTTGAACAACTCAACGAGCGCGAAAAATTTTGGATTGCTCATTTCGACTGCAAAGCTCCGAAAGGTTACAACTTGACCGACGGCGGTGACGGTGCATCTTCTCTCGAATCCAGAGAAAAAATGTCGGAATCACACACGGGTAAAAAACTTTCCGCCGAGCACCGCAAAAAAATTGGAGCAACATTTAAAGGTGTCCAAAAATCGCCAGAACATCGCAGAAAAATTGGAGCGGCGCAATGCGGTGAAAAAAATCATTTCTTCGGCAAACACCATACGGAAGCCGCACGAATAAAAATCAGCGAGGCGGGCAAGGGAAAGCCTTCCTCATTTCTTGGCAAGCATCACACCGACGAATCAAAAGCCAAATTGTCCGTGTCTTTACGCGGTAATACTCCGTTCAAAAATTTGTCGTCGGCGATAACCGAACATAAACTGTCTTATGCGTCGCTTGCAAATATCATGCGCTTATCGAAGACGACCTTTTCCAATAAAATGCGCGGCAGATATAACTTTACTGCGAAAGACATTGCCAAACTCGTCGAGATTTTCGGTTTGTCCGCCGAATATCTGATGGCACGCGACGATTAAAAGTTCACGCAAAAAAATAAGCCGTCACGTTGACAGCTTAAGTTGTCTCGCAAAAATATTTCATGCCGGTTTTCTTCCATTCGCGTTTCGTGTACATGATTTTGTAATTCGTGACGCCCGTCATTTGAACAAGTTCGCCGATAAATTTTTCGCATTCGTCGCGGGTTTTGGCGTGAATCATCGTGTAAAGATTATAATTCCAATTCGGCGCGGGCGTCCTGTCGTAGCAGTGAGAAACTGCCGCGTGCGCGCTCATGATTTTGGCAATGTCGTCAAGTTTGTCGGGCGGCACGTGCCAGGCACATAAAGCATTTGCATTGAAACCAACTTCGCGATGACGCAGAACCGCGCCCATCTTGCGAATTTTTTTTTCGTCGACAAGTGCCCGAACGCGTTGCAAAAAAGTTTCTTCGCTGATACCGACTTGCTGAGCCAAAACTTTATACGGCTCGGCGCACAACGGGAAATCTTCCTGCAAAGCTTTGATGATTCGTTTGTCCAGTTCGCTCAAAATTTCCAAAGCCGACACCTCGCGCTATTGAAGTTTGAACTGCACATTGATTTTATACTTTTTGTTCGCCGTGAGTTTTAGCATGTCTTCGACGCCGTCAAGCGACCGCACTTCCGCCAAAATATTTTTTTCGCAATCGGCGTTCGGCGTCAACAGCGTAAACCAAAGATTGTAAAGCCCTTCGCGTTCGTAATTGTGCGTCGCACCGGGATAACGGTTGACGGCTTCGGCGACCGCGTGAATTTCCGTCGGCTTGACTTTGAGCGCAACAAGCGTGCCGCGATAACCCAACTGATTGGAGTCGAAAAAAGTTCCGATTCGCCGCAGGAAACCCGCCGCCTTAAGTTCGCGCAGTCTCGAAATAACCGTGTCTTCATCCGTGTTGAGGCGGCTTGCCAGTTCCGCGAACGGGTGAGAGCAAATCGGAATGTCGCCCTGCAAAACGTTCAGCAATTCTTTATCGAAAGTTGAAAGCTTCGTCATCACAAACTCCCCCGCATTTGCACCGCCATACGCTCAACGGCGCAAAATTTTTGTTGCGGTCATTGTATCAAAGAGTTTATCACAACGTCAAGCAATTCTGAACGACCTTCATTTTTTGTTGACGAATACGGCAGGATTGATTCGGCGTCGACGTTCAAAATTTTTTGTATCGCGTCCAAATGTTTTTTACGTTCGGTTTTGCCGATTTTGTCGGACTTCGTTGCGACGACCAACACGGGCAAATTTTTTTCGACGAGACTTGTGAACGACTGCAAATCCGATTCCATAGGCTCATGACGCATGTCGACAAGTTGACAGACAAATTTTATATCGCGCCCGCTTGAAAGATATTCGTCGACGAATTTCGCCCAAAATTTTCGATTCGTCTTGGAAGTTTTTGCATAACCGTAACCGGGCAAGTCGACGAAAAAAATTTCCTTGCGAACGTCATCCGAAGTTTTCAGCGTCACGCGGAAAAAATTTATCGTCTGCGTTTTGCCGGGCGTGCCCGAAGTTCGCGCCAAAGATTTTCGACGCGTCAAAGAATTTATCAGCGAAGATTTTCCGACGTTTGACCTGCCGACGAAAACAATTTCGGGCAAAGTTTCTTCGGGACAAGTTTTTTTGCTCACCGCCGAGGTGACGTATTCGCTTTTGATAACGGTAATTTCTTCAGACAAATTAATCGCCTCCAAAAAAAATCTGCCTCCCGAAACTCGGAAGGCGGTTTAAAAATTTTTCGTTCAAAATTCGAGCGTGTTAGCAACGAGCATTGCAATTTGTGCGTCGTTGGGAATGCGTTCGTCGTCTTTTTTCGAGTAGATTGTCAGCAAATAAATCGTGTCTTCAATGGCGACGTAGTATAGCAGGCGGAAGCCGTTCGACTTGCCGACGTTCGCCGACGTGTTTGCAATGCGAACTTTGTAAATCGCCGCGCCTTCGGGCAAATTGAAACCTTCAAGTTTGTCGCCGACGAGATTTCCCGCAAGCAAATCCGGCAATACCGAATCTATGTCGTCGAGAATTTTTTTGTACTTCTTTTTTCGGACGTAGTATTTGACATCGTCGTTAATGTTTTTGCTCCATTTGATTACCATCTCGCCGCAACCTTTTTTTTCGGAACAATGTATTTTTCTTCTTCCAATTCGTCTTTAAGTTCTTCGCGAAGTTGAGCGATTGCATCTTGAGCGTCAATCGCAGGCAACAAACCTTTGCGCATCAAATTGACTTCTTTGCACGCCTGAATAATCGATTCCTCGATTGAACAATAACGTTCGTATTTTTCTTCCGCCATGAAAAATCACCTCACTGAATCGGCTTGTCGTTCATGAAATCTTTCGTGAACATTTCAAGCAGTTCCTCTGTTTCCGCTAAAGTGCGTTCCTTCGGAATTAAAACTATCGCGTCGGCAAATTTGTTTACAAAAACTTCCTCGCCTTTGAGTCGGAAATTTTTCGGTAACGCCACCATCTGACTTTCGCTGTTTGAAAAAATTTTTGCGGTCTCCATAAAAATCACCTCCCAAAATTTTACTGAATCAACGCGGTGCGTAAAACTTCGTCCATGTTTTCGACGGGCACGAACTCCAATTTTTCGCGAACACTTTCGGGGATGTCTTCAATGTCGGGCGCGTTTTCTTTCGGCAAAATAATCGTGTGCATACCTTCGCGATAAGCGGCAAGAACTTTTTCTTTGAGCCCGCCAATCGGCAAAACGTTTCCGCGCAAAGTAATTTCGCCCGTCATTGCAACATCGGAACGAACTTTCTTTTTCGTCAACGCGGAAATCATCGCGGTCGCCATTGTAATACCCGCGCTTGGACCGTCTTTCGGCACGGCACCTTCGGGAACGTGAACATGAATGTCGTTTTTCTCGTAAAAGTCGTCGTCAAGTTTCATCAAGTCACTGCGGCTGCGAATGTACGTCAAACCTGCCTGCGCGGATTCCTGCATCACGTCGCCCAAATGTCCCGTAAGCAAAAGTTTTCCGTTGCCTTTGAGCACAATGGCTTCCGTCGGTAAAATGTCGCCGCCGACTTCCGTCCACGCCATGCCGGTTGAAACGCCGATTTGCGGTTCTTTTTCAGCACGCGTCTGTAAAAATTTCGGTCGCCCGATAAAGTCGCGCAGATTTTTTTTCGTGATATAAATCGGAACTTCTTCGCCTTCGACGATTTTCCGAGCAGCCTTGCGACAGGCACGCCCGATAATTCGTTCAAGTTCACGCACGCCCGATTCACGCGTATATTCGGCAATAATTTCTTGCAGGACGCCTTTGGTGAAAACCAAATCACCGCGTTTCAAGCCGTTTTCTTCTTTCTGCCGTTTGGTAAGGTAACGACGCGCAATCTCAAATTTTTCCGTTTCGGTGTAACTCGACAGCGTGATAACTTCCATGCGGTCGCGCAACGGTTTGGGCACGGTGCTTAAATTGTTCGCCGTGACAATCCATAAAACTTTCGACAAGTCAAACGGCGTGTCAATGTAATGGTCGTCGAAAGAATTATTCTGCGCGGGGTCAAGCACTTCAAGCAGAGCCGCCGACGGGTCGCCCGCGTAACCGTCCTTGCCGAGTTTGTCGACTTCGTCAAGCAGAAATACGGGATTGTTCGCGCCGGATTTTTTTATGCCTTGAATAATTCTGCCGGGCATTGCTCCGACATAAGTTCTGCGGTGACCGCGAATTTCCGCTTCGTCACGAATGCCGCCGAGACTTGCACGGATAAATTTTCTGCCCATTGCGCGGGCAACACTCGACGCCAACGAAGTTTTTCCGACACCGGGCGGACCGACAAGACACAAAATCGGCGCAGGTTTGTCTTTCGTCAACGCTTTGACCGCCAAAAAATCCAGAATACGTTCTTTGACTTTTTCAAGCCCGTAATGTTCCGTGTCAAGAATTTTCGCCGCTTCGGTTATGTCCATTGCGTCTTTTGTCGAAATGCGCCACGGCAAATCCAAAAGCCATTCGACATACGTGCGGATAACGTTGCCTTCGGATGCCATTTGCGGCAGGCGTGACATGCGCGTCAATTCTTTTTCGACAATCTCGCGAATTTCGTCGGGATAATCACCGTCATCCAAACGTTTGCGATATTCGGACGCCTCTTCGCCCGCGTCTTCGTCTTCGCCAAGTTCTTTATGAATCGCCTTGAGTTGTTCGCGCAGATAATGATCTTTCTGCAACTTTTCCATTTGGTGACGAACGCGCTGATTAATCTGCGATTCCATCTGCAAAATTTCAAGTTCCCGCGTCAAAACGGTGTAAAGTTTTTCCAGACGCTCGACGACGGACAACGCATTTAAAATCGCCTGTTTCACCTCAAGTTTCAAATTCAAATGACTGGCAATCAAATCCGCCAATCGCCCGAAATCTTCAAGAATCGTGACCGCAATAAAAGTTTCGGAAGGAATTCGCTTGCTGAGTTTTACCCACTCCTCAAACTTGCGAACGACGCCGCGCACGAGAGCTTCGGTCTCCATGTTTTCATCCCAGCTGTCTTCGTGCGGGGTGATTGTGATAACGTCGAAGTTGCCCTTGTCGGAAAGTCTGTGTTCGTGGACAAGCCCGCGATTAATTCCCTCGACAAGCACGCGAACATTTCCGTCCGGCAACTTGATTATCTGGCGAATTTCGGAAATCGTTCCGACTTCGTAAAAAACTTCGCGTTTTTCTTCCGTTGAATTTTCCGTTGAATTTTCCGTTGAATCTTCAGCTGAATTTTCCGTTGAATTTTCCGATGATTTGTTCGATGAATTCTCCGGTGAGTTGTCGGTTTCTTTTTGCGCAACCAAAAAAATTCGGCGAGTGTCAACCATTGCCGCTTCGAGTGCATTGACCGATTTTTCGCGCCCAACGTCAAGGTGCATTATCATGTTGGGGAAGACTACAATTCCGTGCAGGGGCACGAGCGGCAATGTGATTTTTTCAGCCATGCAAATTCACTCCTTTAGGCAAAAGAGCAGGGTTTGGAAATTGTATCCGTTGCCCCGCTCCGTTGGTTAGCCGTTAGCTGTTTTTTTAATTCGTTTGGGATTTACTCTGAGTTTCGGTTCCTGATTTAACTTTACGTCTTCGCTTGTGACGGTGCACATTGTACTGCCGCCGACGCTGGGAACTTCAAACATGACGTTGCGCATGATTCGTTCCAAAATCGACCGCAAGCCGCGTGCGCCGGTTTTTCGTTGAATTGCTTCGCGTGCGATAAGTCGTAACGCTTCGTCTTCAAACATCAACTTTGCGCCGTCCATTTCCATGAGCTTTTGATATTGTTTTACGAGCGCATTTTTCGGCTTCGTCAAAATATCGACCAAAGCATCTTCGTCGAGCGCGTCAAGTGTGACGATTATCGGCAGGCGACCGACGAATTCGGGAATCAGCCCGTCTTTAAGCAAGTCATCGGGTTGCACGTCTTTTAAAATTTGCCCGACATCTTTATCGTCTTTGGATTCGACTTTCGCGCCGAAACCGAGTTGTGAACCTTTTGTGCGCGCTTCGATAACTTTATCGAGTTCGTTGAATGCACCG
>JAFUYE010000035.1 GCA_017470715.1 Selenomonadaceae bacterium | reverse complement strand
CAGCCGGATTTTCGCATTTCGCATTTACAATTCCATATTGCAATTTACGGAGGTTCGCCATGAACGAAAGAGAAATTGCCGCCCTTGCCGCTCAAACCGCCAAAGATATTCACGAAACAATTACCGAAGCCGGCAGAGTTTTGGACGCGGCGGGCGAAGACATTATCAAAGAATATCTGACAGCTTGTCTTCGCATGTGGCAACACGGCGAAAAAGTCACGCATGAAAGTATGGCACCGCTTATCACGGAAATTTTTCAACGTCGTCGTCACGAAACACAAACCGAGAGCGAAGTCATGAACGCAATGACGATTTTCGGCGCAAAATTTCCAGCGTTCGTCGAAAGCAATCAACGCGAGCGAGACGCCGAGGCTGCACGAATTGCCGCTGCGATGCCCGCCGTCAAAGTTTAAACAAAAATTTTTATCGGAGGTTTTGTTATGGATAAGCTTGGAATTTTGTCGGGAACTGGCAAACTTCCCGTTGAGTGTGCACGCGCCGCAAAACAGGCAGGTTATGAAGTTTACGCCGTGGGACTTTTGGCGGACTCCGACCCGTCAATCGCACAATTCTGCAGTGATTATCAGTTTATCAGCGTCGCCCGGCTTGACGACATTTTGAATTACTTAAAGACCAATCAAGTTCAGCAGGTGACAATGATCGGCAAAGTCACGAAAGAACTTTTATTCAACGGCGCAGTTCAGCCGGATGCTCACATGTTGCAATTAATAATGTCACTGCCCGACCGCCGCGACGATACAATCATGATGGCATTCGTGCGCGAACTTGCACGGGCGGGAATTCAAACTTTCGACCAGACAAAATTAATCCGCAAACTTATGCCGCACCGCGGGACAATCACTCAACGCGAGCCGACGGACGCCGAACGTCAAGATATGGAATTCGGTTTTCGCATTGCAAAAGAACTCGGACGCTTGGATATCGGACAAACCGTCGTCGTCAAAAATCGTGCAGTTATGGCTCTTGAGGCAATCGAAGGCACGGACTCTTGTATCGAACGCGGCGGAAATTTGGCTTGCGGCGGTGCTGTCGTCGCCAAAGTTTCCAAACCGCAACAGGATAATCGTTTCGACGTGCCCACCGTCGGTTATCGCACGATTGAAAACATGGCGAAAGTCGGCGCGGTTGCTCTGGCGATTGAAGCCGGCAAAACTTTACTTGTCGAACGCGAACAAATGATTGCGCTTGCGGACGCCAAAGGAATTACCATTGTCGCAATGTGACGGAGTATCGGCAATGAAAAATTTTTTGTCGAAAATTGTTGTCGTATTGGTTGCGTTGTTGCTTGTGAGCAGTGATGTTTCGGCTTGCACGATTATGTTGGTGACCAAAGGTGCCTCGACTGACGGAAGTGTTTTCGTTTCGCATTCAAATGACGCTTTTGGCAGTGACCCGAATGTTGTTTTCGTGCCCGCAAAAAATCACAAGCGCGGAAGTCTTCGTCCCGTCTATCCGAGTGCCGCCGCAACCGGAATTATGCCCGAATATAATTGTTTCGACTTCCCGTATCTGGTCGCGCCCGAACGTTCCGACGCTTACAATTATCCCGACAAACCGCAGACCAAACCTATTGGTTACATTCCCGAAGTTGAGCACACTTACGCTTACATTGACGCCGAATATCCCGTAATGAACGAACACGGCTTGATGTTGGGCGAATGCACGGACAAATCCGAGCACTTGCCGGAATTGCCTTACAAAGACGGCGGCGGATTTTTCTATTCTGCCGAATTGGGGCGCGTCGCTCTCGAACGTTGCAAGACTGCCCGCGAGGCGATTGAATTGATGGGCGCGCTTATCGACGAATACGGACTTTACGGCACGGCTGAAGCTTTTTTCGTCGCCGATAAAAATGAAGGCTGGTTGTTTGAAATGCAGCCGACACCTTCGGGCAAGGGCGGTTTGTGGATTGCCGAAAAAATTCCCGACGGACATTTTTCCGTTGCCGCCAATCAGTTGAGAATTCGTGCGATACGACAAAACGACCCGAATCAGATTTTCAATCCGAAGTTGCCGCAAATGCTTGAGGAACTCGGTTGGACTGCTTACGACGCTAACGGCAATTTGGATTGGGTAAAATCTCTGCGCGGCGCGGAATGGAATCACCCGTATTATTCAATGCGTCGCGTGTGGAGTGCTCTGAATACCGTTGCTCCGTCGCTTAATTTGTCGCCGACCGTCGACGATTGGGATTCGGATTATTATCCGCTGAGTGTTCGCCTCGACAAAAAGTTGACGGTCACCGACGTGATGAGTTTGTACCGCGATTATTACAACGATACCGAATTCGACAAGTCGGCAAGTAAATTCGCGGGCTTGTACGGTTCGCCTTACCATTACGAAAACGAAAAGCGCACCGAGCGGGGAATTCTTGCGGCAAAGACATCTTATACTCACGTCGCGCAGGTTAATGACAAGTTGCCCGCTCCGATTTGCCGGGTGTCGATTAACACGCCGTTTGAAAATTCTTTCGTGCCGTTTGCCGTGGCGAAGATACCCGCCGCTTACGAAAAGGCTTTGCGCGACACTTATGACACGTCGAAAATGTATTGGGCATCTGCTCAAGTTATGGCGTTGACGCAAGGTTATTGGAACATAATGAGCCCGATTGTCGCTCAGACCGTTCAACAATCCGAAAAAAATTCGTTGAAACTTGTCGAATCGTCGCAGGGCTTGTCGAAAAATAAATTCGTCGCGGCTTTGAATCAAAACGCGGTCAAAGTCTTCGACGATTGGAAAAATCTTTACACGAAACTTTTGCTGAAATACGACGCGGGTGCCGGCGTCAAATACGACGAAAAAAATTTGCCCGAACCCGACGCGCCGACAAAATATTGAACTTGTAAATAAAAAATCCCCGTCATCGGCGGGGAAATTTTTTTGGAGTGATTTAAATGAAACTGCCGCAATGTGAAATTACAATTCCTAATTCCTCATTTCAAATTCCAAATTGCCTTTTCGTGACGGGCGGGCGTGCGCCGAATGTCGATTGGCTTGCCGAAGTTGCGAACGGACGAAAAATTTTTTGCGTCGACAAAGGCATTGAAATTTGTCGCAAGCTTGAACTCGTTCCCGAAATTTTAATCGGCGACTTCGACAGCGCGGAAAATTCTTCCGTCGAGTGGGCGCGTGAAAAAAAAATCCCCGTCGAACGACACCCCGTCGACAAGGATTTGACTGACACGCAACTTGCTTTGAATCGAGCCGCAGAAATTTTCGGCGAACACGTCGCGATTTTAACGGGCTGTTTCGGCGGACGATTTGACCACCTTTACAGCACGATTTTTACCTGCGCGGCGATTGAACGAAAAATTTTTCTTGCCGACGAGCGCGAAATAATTTTTTTCGTGACGGGCGGTGAATCGGTTGACGTGACGTTCAATCAAAAACCGCTTGCGTTGTCGTTGTTGCCCGCGACTGAAATTTGTACGGGCGTGACGATAAAAAATGTTCGTTGGGAACTTGACGGCGCGACTTTGACGCAAAATTTTCCGAATGCCGTCAGCAATCGCGTTATCGACAAAAAAATTTCCGTCAGCGTCGAAAGCGGCAAACTTGCAATTTATTTGTGTTTTGCCGAATGAAAAAATCGCCCGTCAATTTTCGACGAGCGATTAAATTGTATCAGTAAAATTAAATTCGAGTCATAAGCAGATGAATCACAGCGACAAACTTTTAACCCACGCGATCAACGAATCTTTGTCGACGTTCCCGCGAAAAACTTTGCCTTCAATCCACGTGACCGAATCCGCGCAGGAAGGTTTCAATTCCGCCAGCGTGTTGCCGAAGCCCGAACCGCCCGAAGTCGCAAACACGACAATTTTTTTGCCCGAAAAATCACCGCTCTCCAAAAAGCTGTTGATGATGTGCGGTGCGACGTACCACCAAATCGGAAATCCCAAAAAGATTTTGTCGTAAGCGGCAACGTCAGCTTTTTCCGCAAGCGCGGGACGAGAATTTTTGTCCGCCATCTCAACGGAACTGCGCGACTGCGAATTGTTCCAGTTTAAATCTTTGCCGGTGTAAGGCGTTTCAGGTTTAATTTCGTAAGTGTCCGCGCCGAGAACTTCCGCCAAATTTTTTGCAAGTTTGCGCGTCGAACCGCTTGCCGAAAAGTAAGCAACCAAAGTTTTCATTTCAATACCTCCGTAGTTTTTTGTCCTGCGAATTCAAAATTGACCGCGTCGTAGCCGAAAGATTTTTTTGACACTTCGTAACGAATTGCCGCGTCGGACATGGGGCGATTTTTTTTGTCGTCGTCCTTGTCCAAAGTCGGCGGACGCAAAACGTTCAAAATGTCGTCGAGTTTCGCGCCTTCGTCAAACATTTAAATCACCTCCTGTAAGGGACAAGGGGAAAGGGACAAGGGACAAGTTTTTTGCAGTTCGTCACAAAATTTTTAACGCGTTCGCAAAATCGGCGGCGTCAAATTTCTGTCGATAATTAATTGCTCGATTGCGTTGATGACTTGTCGCGGAGAAATTTTTTTCTGACACTCAAATTCACGCGCCGTGCCGTCATGATACGTGCAACGCGATTTATAAGTAAAATCTAAAGTCCGAGGATCGTTAAAGCAACCGTTGCAGACATTTCGATTGGCGACGCGGTACGGCGTATCGAATTCACACCAATCTTGCGAAAAGCCGCAAATCATCACGACGGGACAATTCACCGCGTTTGCAACCCAAGACAATCCGCTTCCAAGCCCGATAAAAAATTCCGCGTGATAAAGCATGTTCGCCCTGTGCATAATCGGAAAATTGCCCGTGAAATCTTCGGCACCGGCGGGCTTGCGAATCGTAAACTTATCCGAACTTTCGGCAGCGTTCTTGTCAATGCAAAAAACTCTGTAGCCCAAACTTTTCAGGTAATCGACGACAATGTCCCAGCCGTTGGGATAAAGCCAACATTTTTCGGGCGCGGACGCCTGCACGGCGATACAAACATACGGCTCGTCGGTGACGGGCGGCGCAGTCGGTTTAAATATCGGTTTCGGCGGATAAAGTTTCATGCCCAAATGAGTTTCAGTGATACGTTCAATCGGAACCATTCGCGAATCGACGGGCAAAATCGGAAGTGTGCCGATTATCCATCCGAGATAAAACGTCGCGTAATTTTCAATGCGTACATTGTCGACTTGCTCAATTTCGGGATAAAAATTCGCCGCAAATTCGCGAAGAAATTCCGGCAGGAAAACCGTCAAGTTGCAACCCGTTCGCCGTTCAAATTCCGAAACCGCAGGAATCGATGCCACAGCGTCGCCCAAAGCAGGTCGCTTTTTGAACGCAATGAGCACGGGACGATTTTTCACGTTGAATTTGTGCTCAAAAACTTTCGCACCGTCGCGGAAAACTTCAATGTGCCAGTTGATAAGAAATTTTTCGACGGAAATCAACTGCACGTCGGAAATATCTCTGTCGAAAAAAATTTGTTCGGTGAGCGCGTCGCCTATCCGCACGTGAAAATTTCCTTCGGGCACCTCCAGCCGCAAACCGAAATTGAAATCGAAACGCAAGCCGTCAATGCCCGTCTCCATGCAAACGGGAGAATTTAAAATCCGCTCGCAATCTTCGTACAAGTCCATGCAACCACGCAAAACTTTTTGAATATCCGGCGCGTCGTTCAAAGGCGGAAATTTCGGATCGAAGTCCGGCACGGAATTAAATTCGCTCATGTCAATCACGGCGGCCAGATAATCGCGAATGTCCTTTGCACAGAAAAAAAGTTGTCTCATTGAAATTTTCCCCGCAAAAATTTTTTCAGTAACCGAAAACCTGCGCGGCACGTTTCATGTTGTCACGAATGTTGACGCCGAACGGGCAACGAGTTTCGCAGACGCCGCATTGAATGCACTCGCCCGCATGATTTTTCAACGCCGCATAATGTTCGCGCACGGTTTCGGGCACGGATTTTTGAGCGTCAGTCAAATGCAAAAATTTCGTGACGGACGCAATGTCAATTTTTTTGACGCACGGCGCACAGTGACTGCAGTAAACGCAATGCCCCTGCCAGCTGATTTTCGGGAATGTCGCAAACGTCGTCGCAAAATCTTTTTCGTCGTCGCTCGCATTTTCGTAGGCAACGGATTGATTGAACTGTTCGACGGAATGCGCGCCCGCCAACACGCAACTGACTGCAGGACGGCTCAACGCGTAATGAATACATTGATTCGGCGTCAACGCCACGCCCGCAGGTGAAAGTTCGGCATCAAGCAAATCACCGCCGCCGAAACATTTCATGACGGTAATTCCGACGCCCAAACGCTGACAAGTTTCGTAAAGTTTTTGACGGTCGGGATCGATATTCGTCAAGTTGCCTTCGTAATTTTTTTCGTTCCAAAGTTCGTTGACATCCTCGGACGCGGGAAGTAAATCGTAGCACGGATTGACGCTGAACATCAAAACTTCAATCGCGCCGCTTTCGACAGCCTTCAACGCGACTTGCGGATTGTGGCTGCTCAAACCGATATGCCGAATAATTCCGGCGGACTTCAATTCGCGTGCATAATCCAAAATTCCGTTCGTTACAATCGTCTGCCAATCGTCAAGCGCGTCGCAATAATGAATCGTGCCAACGTCGATATAATTCGTCTGCAGCTGCTCCAAAGATTCTTCAAAACCGGCTTTGACTTCCGACAACTTACGCGTGCGCTTATACTGCCCGTTCTGCCACACGGAACAAATATGCGACTGCGCGATAAATTTTTCGCGACGATTGTGCATTGCCTCGCCGACAGCTTTTCGGACGTTGGGATTGGACGTGTACAGGTCAAAATAATTCACGCCCGCAATTTCCGCCGCGTCAAAAAGTTTTTTCGTCATCGCGCAATTTTCTTCGGCAAAACCTTCGCAACCCATGCCGATTTCGCTGACTTTCAAGCCCGTGTTGCCCAATTCGCGATAAATCACGGTGCTCACTCTCCTTTGTAGGGACTAGGGACTGGGAACTAGGGACTAGTTTAGTTGTCTCTTGTCGCTTTTAATACATACACGAAGAAAAAATTTGACGGGCAAAAAATTTTTCCTGCCTGCAGTTATCTCAAAGGTTCAGACAAAATTTTTCAGCGCGGGCGGAACTAAATTTCTGTCGACGATTAATCGTTCAATCGCATCGAGAACTTGTCGCGGAGAAATTTTTTTCTGGCACTCAAGTTCGCGTTTCGTGCCGCCGTGATACGGGCAAATATTTCCCATGAAATTGACGCGCACATCGCTCAAGCAACCGTTGCAGACATTTCGATTGGCGACGCGATACGGCGTGCCGAATTCAAACCAATCCTGCGAAAATCCGCAAATCATCACGACGGGACAATTAACCGCATTTGCAACCCAAGCAAGTCCGCTCGACAGCCCGATAAAAAATTCCGCGTGATAAAGCATATTCGCCCTATGCATGATTGAAAAGTCGCCCGTGAAGTCTTCGGCACCTTCGGGCTTGCAAATCTTCAAGCCGTCGGAAATTTCCTGCGCGTTCTTGTCAATGCAAAAAATTCTGTAGCCCAAACTTTTCAGGTAGTCGACGACAATATCCCAGCCGTTCGGGTAAAGCCAACATTTTCGGGCGTTCGAGGCTTGCACGGCGATACAAACATACGGCTCGTTCGTGACGGGCGGCGCAGTCGGTTTGAACGTCGGCTTCGTCGGATAACCGCTCAAGCCCAAAATGTTTCCCGTGACAAGTTCCATCGGCATGTTGCGAATGTCGACGGGCACGCTCGGATAATCGCCGATACACATTGTCGGGAAATACGTCGCGTAATTTTCAAAGTTCATTTCGTCGACGAAATTGAATTCGGGATAAAGATTCGCCGCAAATTCGCGCAGATATTTAGGAATCAAAATCGACAATTCGCAACGGTGAACTTTTTGGAATTCGCGGGCGGCGGGCAAAATCGAAATCACGTCGCCCAAACCGTTCAAACGCACGGCTATTAAAACCGGTTGATTTTCCAAGTCAAGCTCGTGAGCAAAAATTTTTTTGTCGTCGCGGAAAACTTCGACCTGCCAGCGGATAAAATATTTTTCAAACGAAATCAATCGCACGTCGGAAATTTTTTCGTCCAAAAAAGTTTCGCCGCCGACTTCGCCGATTTTCACGCGGAAATTTCCTTCGGGCACTTCAAGACGCAGACCAAAATTAAAATCAAGCCGCAAACCGTCAATACCGGTTTCGCCGGCAATCGGCGCGTTCAAACCTTCGTCACTGTCGCCGTAAAAATGTAACTTGCGATACAAAAAATTTTGCAGATAATCGCTATTCAAAAGATCCCGCACGGTTGCCCCGATTTGAGTTGCTCTGTCTGCCGCGTCACGATACGTCAAAAAATCTCTAAAATCTCTTACGCAAAAAGTTACGGTTTTCATAATCACGGCTCCCGAAAAATTTTTTTCATGATAGCGAATTGTCGGCTCAAATTCAAGCGGGCTATTTTGTTATTGCGTCGAAAATTTTACCGTGATAGAATTCGTGGAAATTTGTTTCGACATGGAGCTTGATAAGCTTACGGGAATTACGAATTAAGTAAGGGACAAGTTCATTACGCATTACGAATTACGAATTACCCATTGATTTTTGGAGGTGTCGCGTTGGACAACAACGAGAATCCGAAACCCAAAGGAAGCAGTATCTGGTCAATAATCTTCCTTGTCGCGTGCTTTATCGGCGCGGCGGTGGCGGGCGCAATGTTCGCCGAATCCAGCCTGTTCGACGACAAAGAACCGTCACGAAAAATTTCAGGCACGGACGACAAACCAGAGGAACTCATAAAAGCTCGCAACAAAGTTACGATTTTGATTATGGGTGTGGACAGGCGTGAAGACGACGTGGGGCGTTCCGATACGCTCATGATTGCAACCGTTGACCCGCGACTGGATCAGGCAACATTGCTGTCAATTCCGCGTGATACTCGCGTAAAAATTTACGGGCGCGGTTACGACAAAATCAACGCGGCGTTCGCTTACGGCGGAGTCGGGCTCACCGAATCAACCGTCGAAAATTTTCTCGGCATTGACATCGACCATTACATTTTGATTGACACAAGCAGTTTCGTAAAAATTATCGACGCGATTGGCGGCGTGGATATTGACGTTGAAAAGCGCATGTTTTACGAAGACCCGTGGGATGACAACGGCGGCTTGGTTATCGACTTGTACCCCGGTCAACAGCACATGGACGGCAAAACTGCAGTGACTTACGTTCGTTATCGCGATTCGGAAGGTGACATCGGGCGCGTCAAACGTCAACAAGCTTTTATGGCGGCGTGTCTCGACAAAGTCACTTCGCCGGAAATTGTCACGCGAATTCCGAAAATCCTGCGCGAAGTGATTGACGCAGTCGAAACCGATATGTCGTTGCGTCAACTTTTGGAAGTGGCAGGCGCACTCAAAGCCGCTCAGCAAAACGGACTTGAAACGGACATGGTGCCCGGTTATCCGCTTTATATCGACGAAATAAGTTATTGGATACCCGACGTGGAACTTTTGCGCTTGAGTGTTGCCGACGCGTTGGGAATTTCCGTCGACCCGATGCTCCGCGAACGTTTTGAGCGTGCCGCCCGTGAATACAACGATTCGATTCCCGACGGCGCAAAAGACGTTCCCGATGACGACGATTCAATCGGGCGACCTGTGCGCGAAAGCCGCGAGCGTCGACGAGTGGACGACCGCACAACTTCAACGCCCCGCAGAACTTATGACGACGACCGCACGCGTTACAACGAAAGATACAATTACGAAGACGACCGCGATTCCGTCACGAGCCGCAGAAGTTACGATAGCGACCGCACGCGTTCAACCGACAGACAAACTTTTGATAGCGACCGCACAACTTCAACCGACAGGCGAACTTTCGACGACGACCGCACAACTTCAACCGACAGGCAAACTTTCGACAGCGACCGTACGACTTCAACCGACAGGCGAACTTTCGACAGCGACCGTACGACTTCAACCGACAGACAAACTTTTGACAACGACCGCACGCGTTCCGAAACTCCGCAAATTGAGCGACGCGACATTCCCGACACGAATTTTTCCGAACCGAGTCGCGACGACGCGTCGAAAACGAGGTATTGAAATGCAATTAGGAATTAGGAATTTGGAATGATATGACAATGAGCGAAAAAATTATTTTGACTGACGATTTATTTTTGGGCGACGGCAACCATAAAATCGTTTACGCTCACCCGACCGACAAAAATCTTTGCGTGAAACTTTTGCGCACGCCCGACGACCCGGACTTCGCCAAAGAAATGCGCTACCGAAAAGCTTTGGGCAAACGCGCAGATTCAATGACGTTGCTGACGAAATATTTCGGTGAAGTCGACACGAACAAGGGCACGGGCTATCTTTTTGAACTTGTTCACGATTACGACGGAAAATCTTCGCCGACAATGCTGAACATGCTTTCGAATTCGTTCGTCTATCGCGATACCGTTCCCGAAACGGAAAAAATTTTGCTGGACTTCAAGCGCGCTTACTTCAACGAAAAATTTTTGCTGGCGGGCGTCGACCCCGACAATTATCTTGTGCAAAAAATTTCGCCGACCGAACGCCGCGTTCGAGTTATCGACAATATCGGAATTGCGTCCTTCGTGCCGTTGCCGTATTACTTTGATTACTTTGCTTTGAAGCGCGGGAAAAAATATTGGCGGCGTTTCGTTGAACTGATTCGCAACGATTACGGAAAAATTTTCTCGCAAGAATTTTTGCAGAAACTTGCGGCGATTTGAAATGTCATTCATACGAGATTTGTATCGCGACGAAATTCGCGACGGTTGGCTCGTCACGGCGGACACTAAAAAAATTTGGAACCGTCAGCTGGAAATTTGGTCGGAACTCGACAGAATTTGTCGCAAGCACGACATAACTTATTGGGCGGGCTGGGGAACACTTTTGGGCGCGGCTCGTCACAACGGCTTCATTCCTTGAGATGAAGACATGGATTTTGGCATGATGCGCCCCGAATACAATCGTTTCGTTGACGTGCTTGACGCCGAACTTGACGGCGAACGCTTTGAAATTAAACATAAAACTTTTGCCGTGACGAAAATCGCCCACAAGCAAACGACGATGATTTATTCGCTCGACGACTCCGCAATTAATTTGCCGCAGGGAATTTTAATTGATGTTTGCGCGCTCGACATTGCCCCCGACGGCACGCAAAACAGTCAACTTGCTTTTAACGCGATTCAGGAAATTTTGACGGTTGTATTTTCGGAACCGGCCACACTTCGGGAACTTGAACATTTGCAACACGGCGAACGGCTTGTTGTGGAGCTTGAAGTTTTGGAAAAAATTGCCGCAATGCCGTTTGATGAACGTGTCAAGGAACTTTTCCGTTACGTGGACGCGCTTTCCGGTCAATCTTCGGCGGTAGGATTTTTTCAAGACGTTCTTGACGGTTTTTATAAAAGTCCCATGTGCAAAAATTTTTTTGACGAGACGATTTATCTGCCGTTCGAGACGATTGAATTGCCCGCGCCGAAAAAGTTTGATGAAGTTTTGACTGCCTGCTACAAAAATTGGCGCGTTCCCGTCCGTGACGGCAAGCAAAGATCGGGAATTTTTCACAGCGCGGACATTCCGTGGCGTGATTTTTTCCGTTCGATTAAATTCAATCCTCAGATAAAATCTTGATTCACGTTAGCTGAGCAAAAAAAATTTCCCCGATTGTCGATTGATTGTCGGGGATTTTCATTTTGCGTTGCACAAAGCAGGCGTTTGCGGTAGAATTCGCTTAAATTTTTCGGAAGGAGGCGACTTGATGACTCGAACGACGCGCACTGTCATAAAAATTTTTTTTATCGTGGCGGTGACCGCAGCTTGTATCGCGCCCGCGTATTATCTCGGCTCGAATTTGACGGGGCACGCTCTGGCGACGGCGTCCGATAACATGAATTATTCGCGCTGGTTGGAAAAATATTTCGTCTTGACGCGGGCAACGGGACTTCTTAACGGCGTTTGTGCACTGATTTGGTTCCTCGCGGCAAGATTTTTTTTCGCAGTTGATTCAAATTTCGGCGCAGGCAAAAGAATTTTCTGGTTCGGGATATTTTTTTTGTCGTTGGCGATAAGTTTGGGCGTCCCGCATTTTTACGCGCCGATACTCGGAATCAAACTTAACGGAATAATTTACGGCTTGTTCGCGGCAATTTTCACGGGGCTCGGCTTTTGGTTGCTGACAATTTTCACGACGCCGCTTGCGTTCAAATATACCCCGCTCGGCGCGCAACTTTTGAGGAGGCGACGTGCATGAGTTATCTTTTCGTGTCAATCGGCGGCACCGGCGCGAAAATTATGGAAGCGTTGACGCATCTTTGTATCGCGGGAACTTTGCCCGGCGACGAGAGACTTTTTATCGCGGCGATTGACCCCGATGTCGGCAACGGAAATTTGGAACGCACGTCGACCGCGCTGAATAATTTTGTCGCGTTTCAAAATTTTTCCGTCGGGCTTGATACGTCGCTGTTCAAAAATAAAATTTCCGTGTTGAAGCCGTTTCCGTGGAATCCTACGGGGCACGACAAGACGCTTGACGATTTAATTTCGTTTCAGCAGTACAGGAATTCGCCCGTCGGCAAACTTTACGAAACTTTGTACACGCGGCGCGAACGCAATACCACATTGAACGAAGGTTTTCGCGGGCACCCGTCGATTGGCGCGGCGGTTCTGGCAAAAACTTTCGACGACGCACAACGCTGGGCGACTTTGACGAATCAAATTGAAAAAATTCTCGGCGAAGGCGGCACGTTGAAAATTTTTCTTGCAGGTTCGGTTTTCGGCGGCACGGGCGCGGCGGGACTTCCGACAATCGCTCGGTTGCTGAAAAATAATTTGGCGGACTACGCGGACAGAATTTCAATCGGCGGCGTGTTGATGTTGCCGTATTTCAGTTTCACGCCCGAAGGAAATTTGGACGAACTTTTTGCGCGCAGTGAAAATTTTTTGGCGAACACCAAAGCGGCGTTGAAATATTATTCCGAACGCGAAAATTTATTTGACGCGACATATTTCGTCGGCGATTCGGTTTTGACACCCGTCGCGGAATTTTCCGTCGGGGCGGCAAATCAGCGCAATGAAGCACACGTAGCGGAACTTTATGCGGCATTGGCGGCGGCAGATTTTTTTGCACAACCGTTACACGCGTCGAAAAAATTCAAATACATTTGCCGTCACGAGCCGAATAAATTTTCGTGGGACGACCTGCCGACTTCGCGGGAAAGTTTCGTGCAGTTCGCAAGATTTATTTTCGCTTACGTGCATATTGTCAAGCCCGTGCTGAACGATTTGGTTGCCGGCAACGCGAAAGCTTATAAATATCCGTGGTTCGTCGATTATCTCGACGGCGTGGACGTGACGGCGGCGGACGTGGTGAATTTCAATTTTTATGCGGAAGCGTTCGCGGCGTGGCTCAAACAGCTTGAAACTCTCGACGGGCGCGAAGTCTTTTTGATTGATTCGGCAATGTTCGCGTCGAATCCCGCCAAGTTGGTTGACAAAAAACTTTTCGCGTCAATCGACGGCAAAAAATCTTCGCTGGACGTGCGGGAAGTTTGGTACAGATTAACGGAGCCTTGCAAGTTCGATTCGACAGTCAAAGGCTTCGGGAAATTTTTGCGTCGACTTTATGACTGTTGCGCGGTTTAAAAATTTTTTAATCGGCTCTGCGAATTTGTTGCAGTAAAAATTTCTGCGAGAGGAACTGATAACTTTGGAGACCCTTTGTATCGGCGTTGCGATTGTCGGATTGATGTTGTTCGCGTATCGCGGCTGGTCGATAATTTTAATCGCGCCGTTCTTCGCGGTGCTGGCGGCAATTTTAAGTGAGTTTGGAATTTTGCCCGTGTACAGCGAACTTTACATGACGCGGCTGGCGGAGTACACGAAAACTTATTATCCCGTGTTTTTGTTCGGCGCGGTGTTCGCTCGGCTCATGGAAAAAGGCGGACTTGCTTCGGCAATCGCGGGTAAAATCATGGAAGTTTTGGGCGAAGAACGGGCGATTTTGGCAGTCTTGCTCGGTTGCGCGGCGTTGACTTACGGCGGCTTGAGCGTGTTCGTCGTGGCGTTCGTCATGTACCCGTTCGGCGCGGAACTTTTTCGCAAGGCGGACATTCCGAAAAAACTTTTGCCCGCGACGTTGTGGATGGGAATTTTTTCGTTCGCAATGGTTGCCCTGCCCGGTACACCGCAAATTCAAAATATTATTCCGTCGTCATATTTCGGAACGTCGACATGGGCGGGCGCGGGACTCGGCATTTTCGCAACGATTTTGTTCGCGGCGGCGGCTTTGGGCTGGTTGAATTTCCGTGCAAAAAAACTTCAAGCGGCGGGCGAAGGTTACGGCGATCATCTTGAAGGCGGTCAACGTCGCGAAAGAAATTTGCCGCATTGGACGCAGGCACTCATTCCGCTGTTGATGGTTATCGTCATCAACATAATTTTGAGTAATCCGTTTCACTGGACGTGGGGTTTTCACTGGGACGAAAACAGTTTGCAAGCTTTCCTGCCGTTCAAATTGAGTTTGTTGGCGGGCGGCATCGGCAAAGTTCAGGCGATTTGGTCAATCAGCGTCGCGCTCATTTTAAGTTCAATCGCGGCGGCGTATATCGGTCGGAAACGTTTCATGCGCAAGAAAGAAAATTTTTTGCAGACGATAAATTTCGGAGCGGCGTCGAGTTGCGCGGCAGTTCTCAACGTTGCGTCGGGTTTTGCGTTCGGCAGTGCTTTGGTCGTCTTGCCGGGATTTTTGCCGATTCGGGAAATTTTGCTCGGCATTGCGGACACGGCGGGACCTTTGGTTTCGGCTGTCGTCACAACAAATATCATGTGCGGGATAACCGGTTCGGCGTCGGGCGGCTTGACAATCGCGTTGAGTATGCTCGGCGACACGTGGGCACAAATGGCGGCGGCTCAAGGCATTTCAGCGGACGCGTTGCACAGAATCATTTCGATAGCATCCGTCGGCATTGACCCCGTGCCACATTGCGGCGCGCTCGTCACGTTGCTGGCGATTTGCGGGCTTTCGCACAAAGAAGCTTACTTCGACATTGTTGTTTTGATGGGAATAAAATTTTTCATTCCGTATCTTTGCGTGCTATTCTACATGTTGACGGGAATCGCGTGAACTGCAATTAGGAATTATGAATTAGGAATTAGGAATGATTACAGCGCGAATTTAATTCCTAATTCCTAACTCCTAACTTCTAATTGCTTTTGAAAGGAGTTGTCATCGTGAACAACAAAAAACTTCTTCAGCGTCTTGAAAATTTCGATCCGGAACTTTGGCAGGTTTTGAGCAACGCGCTCCGTCGCCAAATTTCTACGCTGTCGCTTATTCCGACGGATTCGGCGGCGTCACCGTTCAGCTCGTACCTTAAAGGCAGTGCAATCGGCAACGACTTCATTGACTATCACGGTGCCGAACACTACAGCAGTCTTGAAAAAATTGCGACGGCTCGCGTCTGCAAACTTTTCGACGCCGAACATGCGATTGTTCGATTGGGCAACCCCGCCGCCGCAAGTCGCGTTGTCCTGCAGGCTTTCGCGAATTCGGGCGACAACATTTTGTCGTTTAACAATCGTAAAATCGAACACTGCACGGGCGAACAGATGCAATACGATTTTGTAAAGTTCGGCGTGGAGCCCGATACTTTTCGGCTGAATTTTATTAAACTTCGTTCGTTGGCTCTGCTCTGCAAACCGAAACTTATAATTTATTCGCCCGTGAATTATCCGTACAATATCGACTGCGCGAATCTGCGCAAAATTGCCGACGAAGTCAACGCCGTGTTGTGGATTGACCTCGGACAGAACGCGGGATTAATTGCCGCGAAAAAAATTCCGTCGCCCGTGAAATTTGCCGACGTGGTGACTTTCGCCGCAAGTGACGCACTTCACGGACCGCAGACGGGCATTATTTTGTGCAAGAAAAAATTCGCCGACATGCTCGACCAAAAAGTTATCGACACGGGACACGTTTCGCGCAAAAAAAATGTCCTCGCCGCGCTCGCGATAACTTTTGCCGAAGCAGGTTGCGAAGCTTACGAAGACTACGCCGAACAAGTTTTGATGAACGCCCGCGCTCTCGAAAAAGGTTTAAAAAAATCCGGAGCAACGGTTCTTTGTTCGCCGACAGAAAATCATTTGGTAATCGTTCGGTTGCCCGCGTCCTCGAACGGAAAAATTGTCGCCGAAAAACTTGCGCAGGCGAATTTGCTTGTCAAGCCCGAAACTTTCATGACGGCGAAAAAAGACATTTCATATCCCGTGCTGAGATTGTCGACGCTCGACCCGACGACGCGTTCGCTCAAGGAAAATGACTTAAACAAAGTCGGACAGACGCTCGGAAAATTTTTGCTCTCCGTACAGAACGACGCCGCAATTCAAGCCGTCGAAAAAGTTATTCGCAAAATGGTTGACAATCAGCCGCTGTTTTCGGACGAATGGTTACCCGACGCCGAAGCCGCGCAGGACGACGATTCGGATTTGATGATGACGGCAATGGTTCATTGGCGACTGTGAGGCGGTGAATTTTTATGGCGAACGTCGTTACAATCACGGGCGTGAAAAAACTTTACAAGATGGGCTCCGAAACTGTTGCCGCGCTCAACGGCGTTGACCTGAAAATTGATTCGGGCGAATTCGTTGCGCTCATGGGTCCTTCGGGTTCCGGAAAATCGACGCTCATGAATATTTTGGGTTGTCTCGACCGCCCGACCGTCGGCTCGTACAAATTGCTTGGGCAGGAAGTCAGCGGTTTGGGCGACGACGATCTTGCGCGAATTCGCAACAAGACGATAGGTTTCGTGTTCCAAAATTTTAATCTCCTGCCGAAGTTGACTAGTTTGGAAAATGTCGCGTTGCCTGCGGTGTACGCCGGTATAAATTCAAAAACACGTCTTGAATTGGCAATGGACGCGCTGAAAAAAGTTTCACTCGACGACCGTGCAGAACATTTGCCCAGCGAACTTTCGGGCGGTCAGCGTCAACGTGTGGCAATCGCACGGGCAATCGCAATGAAGCCTGCGATTTTGATGGCGGACGAACCTACGGGAAATTTGGACACGAAATCGACGGTTGAAATCATGCAGATTTTCCGCGACCTGCACGCGACGGGCTCAACGATAATTTTAGTCACGCACGAACCGGACATTGCACGCGCCGCCGACCGTCAAATTCTCGTCAAGGACGGGCAGATAACCAAAGACATTTTGACGGCGCACACGGACGAAATTATCGATATTGTTTGACGGAGTTTCAAAATGCTTTTCACCGAACTTTTAAAAATGGCGGCTTTGAGTTTGGTTGCCAACAAATTGCGCACGCTTTTGACGATGCTCGGAATAATTATCGGCGTTGCGGCAGTTATCGCAATGGTTTCCGTCGGCATGGGCGTCAAGAAAAATGTCGTCGATTCGATTTCGCGGCTCGGCTCAAACATGCTGGTTATAATGTCGGGCAGTTTCAATCGCGGCGGTCCCAGAGGTGCGGCGGGTTCCGTGACGACTTTGACTTACGCGGACGCCGAAGCCATTAAAGACAAAATTAAAAATATCGCTTACGTTTCGCCGACCGTGCAGGGCAGTTATCAGATTGTCTACGGGCACGAAAACTGGAATTCGACCGTCACGGGCGTCATTCCCGAATACGTTTCGATTCAGTCACTCGAATTGCAGAGCGGACTTTTTTTCAGCGAACATGATGTCGACGTTCGTAACCGCGTGGCAGTTATCGGCTCGACCGTCGCGACAAATTTATTCGACAGCGTCAATCCCGTGGGCAAAAAAATTCGTATCGGCAACGCGCCGTATACGGTTATCGGTTTGCTCAAAAGCAAAGGACAATCGACCGGCGGACAAGATCAAGACGACGTTGTTTTAATTCCGCTGACGACCGCGCAGGAACGTTTAATCGGAATAACTTATGTGCGTTCAATCAACGTGCAAGTTTCCGAAGCGGACAAAATGGACGAAGTGCAATCGAACATTGAAAAACTTTTGCGGCAACGTCACAGAATTCGCACGGGCGCGGAAGATGATTTCAACGTTCGCAACCTGACGAGTTTAATGGAAACGATGACTTCGACGACGACAATGATAACTTTGCTTTTGGGCTCAATCGCGGGCATTTCGCTTGTCGTCGGCGGTATCGGCATTATGAATATCATGATGGTTTCCGTGACGGAACGCACGCGGGAAATCGGAATTCGCAAGGCGATTGGCGCGACGTACAACTCGATTATGTTGCAGTTCCTGATTGAATCAACAATGATCAGCATAATCGGCGGGCTTATCGGAATTGTTATCGGTATCGGCGCGGCACAGGCAATTTCAAAATTCGGCAATTTCACGACGGTTATCAGCGGGCTGAGCATTGCGGCGAGTTTCGGATTTTCGTTGTTCGTCGGAATTTTCTTCGGGATGTTACCTGCACGGAAAGCGGCACGGCTTGACCCGATTGATGCGTTGCGTTACGAATGATTTTGCGTGTGCGTTTCGACCGGTTCAAGTCCAATTTGAATTTTTTTAATCAACTTTTCTTTGGCGGCAAAGAAAAGTTGCAAAAGAAACCGCGCCTACGCGGCGGGCGAGGCAGTGCGTTATCACAGAAACCGGCGTGTGAGTCACCAATTTGGCCGACGGTATTTGCGTCACGCAAATGCGTCGGCTGGGAGCCGTCATCCATGACGGCTCCGGTACGGTTGCGACATGATTTTGTTGAGCAATTCCATATTCAAATTTTCGCGGACGATTTTTGTAAGTCGTTCGTAATTTTTTTGCTTTTCGGCGCGGAAATTGTGTGTCGATTCAATCGGCAACAATTTCAGACCGTCAATTTCCGTGAGTTGACAAAAATTTCGATGTGTTGTATAATGCGCCGCGTCACAATCGTTTTGGTTGCGAATCGTAAAAATTTAATATTGTGGTCGTCAAAGCGACCGAGCCGTAAACGTCAACGTTCATTTTCGAAGGGAGGAAATTTTTCGTGGCGTTTTTTGTTTTGTTGAAGCGACAACACTAACTTGAAAGGAGCGATTTTCATGGGTTATATTTTTCGCGAAGGGAGTCCAAATTTCCCGAAAGACGAAACCGAACTTAACGAGCGACTTACGGGCGTTGAAAAGTTTATAAACCCCGCCGAAGAAATTTCTAAAGTCAATGTCAAATTCGTTCTCGTGGCAGGTAAGCTGATGGAAGATTGCGGTTTAATCACGGAAAATAATCTTCGCTTTCTGTGTGACGCGGCGGCTTGCCGAAATCTTAATCCCGACTTCAAATTTCCGTACAATCCCGGCGAAGGAGCTTTGCGCGCCGTTGATGATGACGATAAGATTCACGGAGCGGACGGCTGTCCGCGATTTTATCGCGGCAAAAAAAGACGCCTTGAATTGCTGAACGGGCAACATTACCTTTTCTCGAACGACTGGTATCCTTTCAACAAAAAGCAATTTTTCTTGTGGCTGGCAATGAATGCACGTAAAAATTGTGAAACTGTTTGGAACCGACAAGTAAGCACCAATCCTTTTGGCGGCGACGAAAAAATCACGATTGAAATCACCGATGAACTTCTTCCGGAATCCAATGGCGAAAAACTTGACGCAGTCACAGTGAATACACCTGATGACTCCGCCAAAGTTGTCGAGTCGCTGAAAGACTTGCACGCAAAAGTTGACGCAGTTACAAGGAATAACCCCTACGACTTCGGCAAAGTTGTCGAGTCGCTGAAAATTTTACACTCAAACGTTGACGCGGTCACGGCGAACCAACTTGACGACTCCGCCAAAGTTATCAAGACGCTGGAAAGTCTGCACGAAAAAGTTGACGCTCTTACTTCGGAAGTCAAAGAGCTGAAAAGTCTGAACGCAAAAGTTGACAAACTCACTGCAACAGTCGAAGAGCTGAAAAATGATTTGTGGTAATTGTCATGTCGAAACGCTAATCTTTAAACGGAGGCAAAAATTATGATTGATAAACTTACCAAATGGGCACAGGCGGGCGACGGACACGCCATGTATAAGCTTGCCGTTATCCTGCGCGACGAAAAAAATTTTCCGCAGTACGAGTATTGGCTGAAAAAATCTGCGGAAGCGAAACACTTCGACGCAATGAAAGAATTTGCAAAACTTCTTCGCGACAAATCGGAATTCGCGGCGGCACTTGAAATTTACAAAGAGCTTGCAAAAGATCTTTTCGACGTTGAGTCAATGGAAATTATCGTTGACATGTGCGCACAAAGTCAGGGCGTCCCCGAAAACGACAGCGACACGCTTAATTTTGTTTTGAAAATTATTGACGGTATGTATAACGAAATTTATCTGATTGATCGCGGTCATATTTTGATGCGAACGCTGATGTTCGATACGCGCCGACACAACGAATGCACAATGCGTTATCTCGAAGCGATTGAACGACGCAGAATCGCCGCCCGTATCCGTAAAATTTTGTCGACGACGGAGGCTTAAATCATGAACGAACAACAACTGATTGACGCGGCAGAAAACGGCGACGTTTCCGCCATGAAAACTCTTGCTAATTTTTACGCGCAACAATCTCGCGGCGGCAACGACGACAAAGTCGGTGACGTTGTCAGTTTTGAATCTGTTTTTAAAGAGCCGAAACGCGACCCCGAACTTGAGGCGAAGGCTTATAAATATTATCGTATGGCGGCCGAACACGGCGACGCCGAATCAATGACCGAAACTGCGCGGCGAATTTATGACGGTATCGGAACCGAACGAAATTGGCAGGGCGAAGAATACAAAATGTGGTATCGTCGCGGAGCCGAAGCGGGTGACCCCGACGCAATGCACGTCGTGGCGTTCATTTCCGACGACCCTGTCGAAAAATTTAAGTGGTACGAACGCTCTGCCGAATTGTTGCCGCCGAGTTTGAACAAACAAGACTCGATTAAACAAACGGCTATCAATTATGCGGCGGGACGCGGCACCGAAAAAAATCTTGAACGCGCCGAACAATGGCTTGCCAAACTCGACGAAGACAGAGCCGCTCGCGCCATGATTGAAATCAGTCAACTCACCAAAGACATTTCGTGGCTCAAACGTGCGGCAGAATTTTTGCCCGACGCGAACATTCAAATTGCCGAGGAATTCACCCTGCAAAATGATTTTGTCGACGCTTTGATTTACTACAAAAAAGCTGCCGCGCAGGGTTCGCCCGACGCAATGTCGATTATCGGCGACATTTATTACATTGGCGAAAACGGCGTCGAACAAAATTACGCGGAAGCTTTTCGCTGGTATTCAAAAGCTGCCGAACTCAATTACAATATGGCGGCTGTCAAACGTGCGCTGATGATTTATCGCGGGCTCGGCGTCGAACGCGACATTGACGAAGCACTTGCGTTGTTCGGCAACATTGAAAGTCGTCGCGAAAAGTTTCCGATGGTTTACAGATTTAACAGCGTCGCCCGATATTACGTCGCAAAAATCATGGAAGAAACTTCCGGCTTGGACGAGGCAACCGTCAATCAATACAAATATGCGGCAGGCATCAGAGGTTTCGTCCCGCCGAATGAATCCGTTCGTCGAGTGTCCGAAGCCGCTTACAAAGTTGCGGACGCGTATTTTCTTCGCGGCGAAGATTTTGGTCTGGCCTCCAGATTTTTTGAGCACCTTGTCGAAAAAGGCGAAGGCGGTTTTCCTTACAGAATTGAAGCGGCAAAAAAACTCATGTGGATTTACGATATTGGCGAAGGCGTTGTCCGCGACGAAATCGAGGCGGAAAGGTGGCGCGACAAAGCGAACGACCTTATCAAGCAAAGTAAGATGTTTATCAAACAAGATTAAGCGTTAAATATTTTTCGGTTGAGCGTGTCGAATTTCTTGCGGACAATTTGGCACGCTTGTTTTTTCCCGAAAGGAGTACGCGACATGAAACTTGCTGACATTGAAAAAAAAGTTGACGCGCTTGAAGATGCCGACGCCGAAATCGAAAACGAAATTGCCGCGCTCAATGACACCTGCGAATTGATTCGGCGCGGTGAAGAATTTCAAAGCAACGGCAGAATTCGTCTTGCGCTGAAATGTTTTTTGCGCGCCGGCAAAATTTACGATGTGGACGGTTTTGTATCTGCGGCGAAAATTTTTTGCGACGTTTTGTCCGACGGATACGCGGCTCTGTATCTTTACCGTTATGCAATTCGTGGTCGGTCGAAGTCCGTGGCGGTCACCGTCACGCCTGAAGAGCAACTTCTGCGTAAGCTTTTCGGCGAAGAGGAATTGCCTGTTGAGTGGCAATATCCGTATACATTTTATCTTGAGTCTCTGCGCGGGCAAGCAGAAATTTTTCGTTTCGGCATTGGCGGCGTTCCCGCCGACGGGCGCAAAGCCATCAAATATTGCAAGCGAATTATCGAAATTATTTTCGGCACGCTCGACATTCATTCGCTTGACGACGCCGAAAAATTTAAACGAATTCGCGCCGACGGTGAACGCGGTCATCAATACGCCGTACGTGCGCTTGGCGACATTGCGAACATGTATGGCTACGGTGAGGTGGGCATTCGTCCCGACCTTAACAAGTCCGAAAACTTTTACGAATTGGCACTTTACTTGGATCACGAGTATTTGATTGACAAAAATTTTCGGAGCTGGTGGCGCAATGAATGCGAACGAGAATTTGACTGACTGTCGACAACGGGCGAATCACGGCGACATTTATGCCATGCGTGACTTGGGATTGTCTCTGTGCGACGAAGCCGAACAAAAATTTTCCGAGGCGTTCAAATGGTTTATCAAGGCGGCAAATTTCGGCGACGCGACGGCTTTTTTGCTTGTCGGCGACATGTGCCGTTTCGGGCAAGGCACGCCCCGCGACCCGATTAAAGCTTTGGAGTGTTACAAAAAAGTTGCGAACGATCGCAGCGTCAATATCCTCGACCGAAAAGACGCCGTAATCAGAATCGCGCACATTTACGAAAATGATTTGGCGAACGGAGTAAAAGCTGTCCGTTGGCTGAAAAGATTAATTCGGCTCGGTGACGACAGTGCTCGTTTCAAAATCGCGGAAGTTTTTCGTGACGGACGCGGGCTTGAACCTTCGGGCGAAAAAGCCGTAGAGAATTTCACGCACATAATTAACGATGAAACTTTGCCCGAAAATTTGCGTTGTTCGGCGGCGTTGGAAGTCGGCAAAATTTTTCATGCGGGCAAAATAGTCGAACGCGACGACAAAATTGCATTTGAACATTTCAAAATTGCAATCGGCGGCGACGAACCGATTTCGCGGGAAGCGTGCCTTTACATTGCCGAAATTTGCACTTCAAGCGACAATGTCGACGACCTGATTAAAGCTTTGACTGCGGCGTCGAACGCGGACGGTCACAAAACGACGCGCATTCTTTCGGATATTTTTCGCGACGGAAAATTCGGCGTCAAAAAAAATCTTACACTTGCGCTTGAAATTTTGTCGAAGGACGCTGCGAACAGTTTCAGCTTGATTGACCAAATTATTGCCTTGCGGAAGTCGGCGACGATTTATCGCGAACTCGACCCTGCAAAAGCAAAAGAATTTTCACGCGAAGCCGAACGCCTCAGCCGCGAGTGGACGAAAAATTTTGACGTGTTGCAAACAGATGATTAGCCAATCTGCTTGTCGTGCCGATTCGCATTACAAATTCCTGATTGCATAAAAAAATCCCCGCGTTTGCAGGGATAAAAATTTACGACATGATTTTGTTGAGCAATTCCATATTCAAATTTTCGCGAACGATTTTTGCAAGTCGTTCGTAATTTTTTTGCTTCTCGGCACGGAAATTGCGTGTCGTTTCAATCGGCGGCAAATTTTTCTTGCGGCGCACGGCGTTTAAAAATTTTCGTCTGAAGTCGTCGTTGTCGAAAATCCCGTGTACATACGTCCCGAAAACATTTCCACGCGAAATAATTTTTTGCCCGCGCAGATTCGTCAAGCCGCTGTGAATTTCGTAGCCGTCAAGATTTTTTGCAACGATTCGCGTATCGAGGAATTCAAAATCAATTTCGGGCACCGTGACTTGTCGAGTAAATTTTTCGGCGGCAAATGTCGTTTCAAGCGGCAACAATCCGAGCCCGTCAAGTTTCATGTTTGTCGATTCGGTTTTGAGCGGGTCAAAAATTTTTTCGCCCAACATTTGAAAGCCGCCGCAAATTCCGACAATCGCCGTGCCGTCATGATAACGTTGCAAAATTTTTTCGGCGAAATGATTTTCGCGCAGGCTGATTAAATCTTCCGAAGTGTTTTTACTGCCCGGCAAAATGATAACGTCCGCCGCGTTCAATTCATCGGGATTCGTCGCATAAAATAAATTTACGTCGCGTTCGCCCGCAAGACTGTCAAAGTCCGTGAAATTCGACAGCTTGCCGAGCCGAATAACCGCGATTGAAATGTCGCCAATCTGCGCGGAAATTTTGTCGTCGAGTGAAACGCTGTCTTCGTCATCAATGCCGAGCTTGTCAATGTGCGGAATAATTCCGAGCACGGGTTTTTGAGTTTTGCGCTCCAAAAAATCCACGGCGGGCAAAAATAAATTCACGTCGCCGCGAAATTTATTGATAACCAGACCTTTGACAAGTTCGCGTTCGTCGTCGTCCAAAAGTTCGAGCGTGCCGACGATTGACGCCAGACAGCCGCCGCGGTCGATGTCCGCAACCAAAATGACGGGCGCATTGAGATATTTTGCGACGCGCATGTTGACAATGTCGTTCGCCTTCAAGTTGACTTCGGCGGGCGAGCCGGCACCTTCGATAACGATTGTGTCGAATTCGTCGGAAAGTTTTTTCAGGGCTGATTTCACCGCGTCGAAAGCCTTGAGCGAATAACCTTGATGATATTCCGCCGCGCTCATGACGCCGACAGGTTTTCCGTTGATTATGACTTGCGAATTTTGGTTGCCCGTCGGTTTGAGCAAAACGGGATTCATTTCGACACGCGGCAACAAATTTGCGGCTTCGGCTTGCGCGACTTGAGCACGACCCATTTCAAGCCCGTCAGCCGTCACGAACGAATTCAACGCCATATTTTGCGCTTTGAACGGGACGACGCGTCGACCTTCGCGAAAAAAAATTCGACACAGCGCGGTTGTCAAAATACTTTTGCCGACATGCGAACTTGTGCCTTGGAACATTAAATATTTTGTCATCAGATTACCTCCGCAATTTTTTTCACGTCGACGGCAAGACCCGCGACTGTCAAGAAAACTTTTTCGGCTTCGGTGGCAAGCATTTGATTGGCAAGCCCCGCCAAGTCACGGAAACGCCGTGCCAATTTGTTTTCGGGGACGATACCCGCTCCGACTTCGTTGGTGACGAAAATTGTTGTCGCTTCGGAATTTTTTGCCGCGTCAATCAAATTTTGAATCAGCCCGCGCAGATTGTCATACAAAAATTTTTCGTCGTCGAGTTCCGCCGCACAAAGAAAATTGCTGACGTAAAGCGTCACGCAATCAAACAAAATCGCGTCGAAATTTTTTGCCGCCTCGGAAATTTTTTCATCCGCGTTGAACGGAGCCTCAAACGTCTGCCAATTTTTTCCGCGACGTGATTGGTGAAGTTTGACGCGGAAATTCATTTCGTCATCAAAAATCTGCGCGGTTGCAATGTAAGCTGCCCGCCCATTGCCGATTTTGAGAGTGAGTTTTTCGGCGAAGGAACTTTTTCCGCTACGAGCCCCGCCGGTCACAAGAATAATTTTACCCATGAAAATCACCTATCAATTTGTCGCGTCAATCGTAAAGTCACGGCGCAGCGATAAAATTTGATTTGTCGCGAACGTTCGTTGCACGACAGCTTAACATTGTAAAAAATTTCTTATTCTACTTGCGTCGAAATATCCCTACTTGTCAACGGAAAAAATTTGACTAAGATTAAGCCGTGCAGTATAATCAGCGCGTAAAATTGGAGGGCGTGAAATGAAATCGAACGTTGAAAATTCTTTTGAAGCCGAAATCGCCGACGAGTACGCCAAATATGAAACGCTCACCGACGAACAACTTATAGTCGAAATCAAAGAACACGACAACACTTCCGCGCTTGATTATCTCATTCACCGCTACCGCAGTTTCGTTCGTGCAAAGGCGCGTTCATATTTTTTAATCGGTGCCGACCGCGAAGACATAATTCAAGAAGGCATGATCGGTTTTTATAAGGCAGTGCGCGACTTCAAGAGCGACAAGCTGTCGAGTTTCCACGCCTTCGCGGAATTGTGCGTCACGCGTCAAATTATCACGGCGATAAAAACCGCAACGCGTCAAAAGCATATCCCGCTGAACTCATACATTTCGCTGAACAAACCGATTTACGACGAAGACTCCGACCGCACACTTTTGGACGTGATAAGCGGCGTAAAAGTTGCCGACCCCGAAGAATTAATCATCAGTCGCGAAGAATTTTTGGCTATCGAAAAGAAAATGTCCGAAATTTTGAGCGAACTTGAGTGGCAAGTTTTGATGGCATATCTTGACGGGAAATCTTATCAGGAAATCGCGGCGAGTTTGAATCGTCACGTAAAATCAATCGACAACGCGCTGCAACGGGTGAAACGCAAACTTGAACGCTACGTTGCCAGTCGCGGTGAAACGATTGACATCAGCACGGTTTATCGCGGGTTATCAACGCTTGATCGTCAAATGAAATCTTCAGCAACAGCACACACCTAGACGCTTTCCGAAGCGTCTTTTTTCGTTGGGAGGGAACGAATTTGATTTTCAAAAATCGGCGGCTCAACATCGAAAAAATTTTGCAACACGGTTTCAAGCGCGACGGAGAAATTTTTATTCGCCGCGATAAAATTGTCAACGACTTCACGGCGGAAATTATAATCGACACGGGCGGCAATGTCACGACAAAAATTTTCGACACGGATGGCGAACTTTACACGTTGCATTTGGTTGACGGAGCAAGCGGAAGTTTTGTCGGTTCAGTCAAAGCGGCTCACGAAAAAATTTTGCATGACGTTGCCGAAAATTGTTTCGACGAAGAAATTTATTCCGGTGAACAGGCGTTGAAAGTTGTCGAACTGATTCGCGAAAAATTTTCTGACACGCCCGAATTTCTCTGGGAAAAATTTCCGAATTTCGCCGTGTTTCGTCGCCGCGACAATCGCAAATGGTACGCCGTGATTATGGTTGTGCCGCGTGAAAAATTGCAGTTGACCGGTAAAGACGAGTTAGAAATTTTAAATCTGCGCGTCGAGCCTGAGGAATTGAATCGGCTTGTCGACGGTGAAAAATATTTTCGCGGCTGGCACATGAACAAAAAATCATGGATGACTTTACGATTGGACGGCGCGTTATCGGACGAAGAAATTTTTTCACGCGTGGAGCAAAGTTATCATCTTGCCGCCCGAAAATAATTTTTAGCAATCGATTAACATTTCTGTTGCGTTCCCGTCCGTGGCAGGATTTTTTTTTTGTTGCCCGAATCAACGCAAGCAAAGGAGGCATTTTTAAATGACAATCATCACTAAAGACGGAAGTTTGGCGGAAGTCGACGGCGCACAGGCTCTGCACGCTCTGCGACACACCGCGTCACATATCATGGCGCAGGCGATTAAACATCTCTACGGCGGCGCGGACGGCAAAGCTGTCAAACTTGCAATCGGTCCGTCAATCGAAACGGGATTTTATTACGACATCGACACGGAGAAAAAAATTACCGACGAAGATCTTGCCGACATTGAACGCGAAATGAAAGCCATCGTCAAGCAAAATCTTAAACTCGAACGCTCGACGCTCAGCCGTGCCGACGCGTTGAAAAAATTTGCCGACGAGGACGAAACTTACAAAGTCGAACTGATTGAGGCATTGCCCGACGACGCGGAAATTTCTTTGTTCACGCAGGGCGACTTTACCGATTTGTGCGCGGGTCCTCACGTTCAATCAACCGGCAAAGTCAAAGCGTTTAAACTCATGTCGATTGCGGGCGCGTATTGGCGCGGCGACGAACATAACAAAATGTTGCAACGCATTTACGGCACGGCATTTGAATCGAAAGAAGAACTCAAAGATTATCTCCACATGCTCGAAGAGGCGGCACGTCGCGACCACCGCAAACTTGGCAAGGAGCTGGATTTGTTCAGCTTGCACGACGAAGGTCCCGGCTTCCCGTTTTTCCACCCGAACGGCATGGTTATTCGTAACGAGTTGATAAATTATTGGCGCGAAGTTCACCGCCGCTACGGTTACCACGAAATTAAAACGCCGATTATCCTCAACCGCAAACTTTGGGAAACTTCCGGTCACTGGGATCATTACAAAGAAAATATGTACTTCACCAAAATTGACGAGGAAGATTACGCCGTCAAGCCGATGAACTGCCCCGGCGGTATGTTGGTTTACAACACGCACGTTCACAGCTACCGCGATTTGCCGTTGCGTTTGGGCGAATTGGGACTGGTTCACCGTCACGAAAAAAGCGGCGTGCTTCACGGCTTATTCAGAGTTCGCAACTTCACGCAGGACGACGCACATATTTTCATGACGCCCGCGCAGGTTGAGCCGGAAATTCAACGGACGATTGACTTGTTCGACGAAGTTTATAAAACTTTCGGGCTGACGTACAAAGCCGAACTTTCCACGCGTCCCGAAAACTCAATGGGCGACGACGAAACTTGGGAACTTGCCACGGATGCTCTGCGCAAAGCTTTGGAACATCGCGGACTTGAATTCGTCATCAACGAAGGCGACGGCGCGTT
>JAFUYE010000034.1 GCA_017470715.1 Selenomonadaceae bacterium | reverse complement strand
GTCAAGATGAACGGCGAGGGATTCACTCCCAAAGCCGAAGCAGGCGACAAAATCAAACGCGGGCAACTGTTGCTTGAATTCAGCCCCGAAGCGATTAAAAAAGCCGGTTACGAAACAACGACGCCGGTTGTCGTCACCAATCACGCGGATTACGGCGACATCACCGTTGAGCTTGACGGACAGTCAATCACGGCAAAAGCGGCGGCGGATGACGCGGGTGCCGGTCCCGTCGAAAAAGACGCGGACGACGCTCAATATGACGGTCTGCCGGACGAAGAACGCGTTGCGAAACTCATCATGAAATACGTCGGCGGTCCCGATAACGTTCGTACTGCTGAACACTGCGCAACTCGTCTTCGCTTGATTGTCAACGACAAATCAAAAATCCAAGAGAAAAAAGTCGAAAATATCGAAGGCGTCAAAGGTCAATTCTTCGCGGCGCAACAGTATCAGATTATCTGCGGCACGGGCTTTGTCGACAAGGTTACCGAAGAATTTATCAAACTCAAACCGTCACTTGCGGGCGGCGGCGGCAAAGAAGCTGCTTACGCCGAAATGAGCTTGATGCAAAAAATTTCCCGCACGTTGGGCGACGTTTTTGTTCCGATTATCCCCGTCCTCGTTGCAACCGGTTTGTTCATGGGTGCTCGCGGTGCGATACTTTCACTCGGCAGCGAATGGGATCCGAACTTCCTGTTGATGACGCAGGTTTTGACGGATACGGCATTTGCATTTTTGCCCGCATTGGTCTGCTGGTCGACAATGAATAAATTCGGCGGCACAGCAGTTATCGGTATCGTTTTAGGTTTGATGCTCGTCTTCCCCGGTTTGCCGAACGCGTATGTCGTCGGTGGCGCGGCAGGTGAAATTGCTGAAAAAGGTCTCTCTTGGGTTGAGGCGTCCGCCTTGCCCGAATATGCCGGCAAAACTCCGATTCCGCTCGATTTGGGCTTCGTGACGATTCCGCTCGTCGGCTATCAAGGTTCGGTTCTGCCTGCACTCGTTCTTGGTATTTTCGCGGCGAAGTTCCAGCAATGGTTGAAAACTTTCATTCCCGATATGATTGACTTGATTGTTACTCCGTTCTTGACGCTGACTGTTTCGATGGCTCTCGGCTTCCTCGTTGTCGGTCCTATCATGCACGGTTTGGAACAAGTCGTTTTCGGCGCGGTTCAAAACTTCTTGACGATTCCGATTGTCGGCGGCTTGATTATCGGCGGCTTGCAACAGGTCATCGTTATTTTCGGTGTCCACCACGTCTTCAGCGCGTTGGAAATTTATCTGCTGTCAACGCAAGGTTCCGACCCGTTCAACGCGATTATCACCTGCGCGACGATTGCTCAGGGCGGTGCGGCTTTGGCAGTTTCGCTCAAAACACAAGACCCGCGCAAACGTGCGTTGTACATTTCTTCGACTGTTCCGGCGTTCTTGGGCATCACTGAACCGGCTATCTTCGGTATCAACCTGCGCCTCATGAAACCGTTCATCTTCGGATGCTGCGGCGGTGCGGCCGGCGGTGCAATTTCCAGCTTCCTCGGCTTGGCAGGTACCGGCATGGGTATCACGGTTCTGCCCGGTATGCTCCTTTACATGAACGGACAAATTGTCCAATACATCATCGTCAACTTGATTGCGTTTGCAGTCGGCTTCGCGTTGACGTATACAATGTTCCACCACGAAGAATAATTTTCTCGACAACATCTTTTGATTTTTGAAAACGTTGCCGCGCTCTAAAAAAGCAATGTGGAATTTGAAATTAGGAATGAGGAGTAAAAAAATAATTCCTAACTCCTAACTCCTAACTTCTAATTCCTAACTGATAAAAGGGCGCGGCTGTTTTTTAATCGGAACGGAGGTGTTTATTATGACGGAACAAGAAAAAATCAATGCCGAAGTTCAAACAAAGTTGGCTCTGCAGGACGCGAAATTTAACATGTTCATGCAAGAAATGCGCGACCGCGACAATCAACGAGCAGAAGATATTCGCGAAATTCGCTCAAGCATAAGCGACATGGGTAAACACGTCCGTAACTTGTCTTTGACGGCTATGGCGGCTATCGGCGCGATGGTCGTTACCGTTATAATTTCACTTTTACGTAACTGAGGGAGGTATTTTCATGGCAAAGAAATCCGGCGAAAACTTGGAGGAAATCAAAAAGAGATTCAACAAGCAAGAAGTCGACGCCCGTGTTCGTGAGGCAATCGCCAATCGCGGTCGCTGGCACAACAAATTCCACGTCGACGCGCCGTATTCGCTCATCAGTGACCCGAACGGCTTGTGCAACTGCAACGGCACCTACCACATTTGCTGTCAGTGGAATCCCACGCCGATAAATCAAAACTGGCACAAAAACAAATCCTGGATGCACACCACGACGAAAGATTTCGTTCATTACACAATGCCGGAACTTACGCTGTGGCCGGGCGACCCGTATGACAAAGACGGTTGCCACAGCGGTTGCGGTTTCGTCGAAGACGGCAAAGTTCGCTTTTTCTACACCGCCAATTCCCGCGACGAAAATTACGTTCGCTCCGTCGCACAGCGTTTCTGCACGTTGCAGGAAGACGGCTCCGTCGTCAAGGAAGAAATTCAAGTTTTGGGCAACCCCGAAGGTTACACCGCGCATTTCAGAGATCCGAATTTCTTCTATCGCAACGGCGTTCGTTATTTCGCAATGGCGGCACAGCGCATGAGTGACATGAGCAAAAGTTCGCGTCCGACAAACGGCGCAGTCCTTATCTACAAGGAAAAACCCGAAGGCGGCTGGGAACTCCTCGGCGAAGTCAAAACCGATTACTACGATTTCGGTTACATGTGGGAATGCCCCAACTTGATGCAGTTTGAAGATATGGACGTGCTGATTGTCTGCCCGCAAGGCGTTCCGCATCAGGAATTGCGCTATCAAAATCACTGCTTGGCGGGCTATTTCATCGGACATTTTTCCGTTGACAGCCTCGACATGATTCACGGCAAATTCCACGAACTCGACAAGGGCTTTGATTTCTATTCGCCGCAAATTATCGCCAACGAAGCGCGCCACATTTTGATTGGCTGGATCGGTATGCCCGACTTGACCGACACCGTTGAATCCGCGAAGGACGGCTGGTTGTACACCTTGACCATGCCGCGTGAACTCACGATTCATCAAGGCAAAGTTCGCAGTCAGCCCGTCGAAGAAATGAAAGCTCTGCGCAAAGAACGCACGGATGTCGACGTTTCCAACGCGCAAGGCACGCCGATTAATTTGCCCGAAGCCTCCGAATCCGAAATTGAGTTGACTTTCGGCGCGGCACGTCAAATTGAAATCGACGTTAAATGGGGCGCGGAAAAATTCATCATGAAGTACAACCGCGACAACCAAATCATGACGCTCGACCGCAACAGCATGAAACTCGGCGGCAAGGGAATTCGCCCGTTCAATGACGGCAAAAACACCGACGTCAATATCGGCGTTCGCAACTTCAAACTCTTCGCGAATCAAAAACTCAACTTCCGCCTGTTCGTCGACAAATCCGCCATCGAACTTTTCTTGCAGGACGGCGAGGAAGCTTGCAGTTTGCTGATTTATCCCGAAAACGACGTTGCGCCCGTGCTCGAAATTTCCGGCGACAAACCGCTCCAGAGAATCAGCGGCAAAGTCTGGGCTCTCGACGAAATTAAATACGAATAAAATCTGCGCGAAAAAAGTTTCTGTCACTCGGCGACAACGTTATCGCTGAAAAAATTTTTGTCCCCGTCAATTCGGCGGGGATTTTTTTTGCGTAATGTGAAATGCAAAAATCAGAGGCCGCACAGGACGTGCGGCCGCCCGTGGTATTTCGCGTGATGCGAAATGCACGGGCACGAGCGGCACCCGTAGCCGATTACTCCGAATTGCGATAACATAACGCCCCACGCGCAGTGGCAGCTTTCTTTGCTACTTTCTTTCGCTGCCGAAAGAAAGTAGATCTAAAAAACTCAAAGTTACGAACGCGCCTAATCGAAATCGACACCGCAACGACAACAAAAAATTTTGCGGCGACGTTGACTGAAAAATTTTCGGCGTGATATTATTCGTAGCAACGTCACGCGACAAGGAGGCAATTACCATGACGATAAGCGATTGCCTGATGGTTTTGTTCGGGCTGATGTTGTTGCAACTTTTGGGCACGCACATTCAAATTAAAAATTATCGCAAGACCGTTCGCAAACTTCACAAGCTCGGCAATTTGGGCGTCGGCTCAAGCAAACAGCGACTCGGCGCGGGTTCCGTCGTGATTATTTCTTGCAAGTCCGACGGCACGATAACCGGCGGCGAAGAAATGCGCGGCTTTACGATTTTCAGCGGCTTTAAAGAAATACCGAACATTGTCGGACGCACGATTTACGACTTGAAAGCCGAATACTCGTCGCTGCCCGAAAAAGAACGCAAAACTTTCAAGGCGCATTTGCAGGCGATTGAAGCTTTAGAAATTCGTCTGCACAACACGGCGGCTCAGGCGTCCGAAAACACGTCGACAAGTGATTGACGCTCTGAAAGTTCGTCTGCACAACACGGCGGCTCAGGCGTCCGAAAACACGTCGACAAGTGGTTGACGCTCTGAAAGTTCGTCTGCACAACACGGCGGCTCAGGCGTCCGAAAACACGTCGACAAGTGATTGACGCTTTGGAAATTCGTTTGCACAATCAAAATCAATCGTCCGCCGAAATCGAATCTTGAACGTCACCAAAAATTTTTTGCGAAGGAGGCACGTGTTGTGAAAGCGTTAAAATTTTTTTTGCGCATGTGGGGCTTTATCGTCGGGATGTTGTTGACTTTTGCGGCGTTGCCCGTCGGCGGCGAATGTCGGGCGCAACCGGATGATATTCGTTCCGCGTTAATCGAGGAGCTTGGCGAAGTCGAAAAAACCACTTACGTTATCGGGCACACCTGCCCCGACAGCGACACGGTTTGTTCGGCGATTGCTTACGCGAATTTAAAACGGCAACAAAATTTCAAATGCGAGCCGAGAATTTCGGGCGCGCTCAACCGTGAGAGCGAATTTATTTTGAAATATTTCGACGTGCCGACTCCGCCGATTTTGGAAAGTGCCGTCGGTGAAAATATTATTTTGGTTGACCACAATGTTTCGTCGCAGGCGGTCAGCGGAATTGACGAGGCGAACATTTTGGAGATTGTCGATCACCATAATTTGTTCGGCGACATTAAATCGAATTCGCCCGTGTTTTATCTGCGAATGCCCGTCGGTTGCACGGCGACTATTGTCAGCATGTGTTATCGCCACGGAAATGTTGCCGTCGATAAAAAAATGGCGGGCTTGATGTTCGCGGCGATTTTGTCGGACACGGATAATTTGCGCTCCGCGACAACGACGAATTTGGACATTGCGACTGCGGACGAATTGCAAAAGCTTGCCGAAGTCGACGACCGCACGAAATTTTTTCTGGACATGGAGCGCGAATTCACCGACTACAGCGGAATGACCGAACGAGAAATTATTTTCACGGACTTTAAGACTTTCGACGCGGGCGGGCTCAAATGCGGTTACTCGACGGTTGCGACGCTTGACTCCGAATCACGCGACGAAATTTCTGCGCGGCTTGATAACTTCATGGCGGAAAATTTTTCGTCGACCGGCGTTGATATGTTTTTCGTCAAGGTTCACGAGATTGAAAATTACACGGCGAAAATGTTGGCGTTCGGCAACAATGCGCGGGAAATTTTATCGGCGGCTCTGAACTTGTCGGACGATTTATTTCTGCCGCTAAACGTCCCGAACAAAAAAATCGCCCGTGCAATTTCGGCAACGCTTGAAACTTCGCGGGCGGCGTAAAAATTTTATTAGCGAGGCAATTTATCATGGAAAATTTTATGCAACTCAATCCGGATGAAAAAACTGTTTTGGAAAGCGTCTACGGGCGGCAAGTTGTCAGCGGTGTCGGTTACAACCCGCGTCAACTTGAGGCGATTAAAGATTTGACCACGCAGGAGAAAAAATTCTTCACGAACAAAAATTTCGTGTCGCCAAATTTTTACGTGCAGACGCTTTACAAAGTCAGCGGCAATATCAATCCGATGAAATTTAACGTCGCAGTCAATCGCATTATCAACGAGACCGAAAATCTGCGCGCAAATTTCTGCAACGTCGGCACGCGAACAATCAAAGTTATTTACCCGAAAAATATTATTCGCCCCGAAATTGTTTTCCGCAACGTGGCGGAGGCGGACGACGACGAATTGAACGAAATTTTTACGCGGCTGTTGGAAGCGGACATGCGACGCGAATTCGACCTGCGGCACGACCCGTTGATTCGATTTTCCGTTTACAAGACGAGCGACCAAAATTTTGCCGTGCTGGTGACGCTTGCTCAACTTATCTCGGACAGTTTCGACAGCGAAAAATTTTTCGGGATAATCGCCGACGTTGAAAGCAAGCCGAAAAGTTCCGCGTCCGCCAACGAAACTTTGGCGAAAATTTTCGACAACAAAGCCGTGCGCGAATATTGGGCGAAAGTTTTGGACAACGCGCCGCCGATGGCGAAGTTGCCGTTTGAACGTAAAGCGAACGTCGGGACGTATCGGCAAAAGGCTTACCGTGCAAAAGTTCCCGTCGACATTTTAAGCGACCTGCGCTCTCGTGCGCAATCCAATCAAGTTATGTTGACGGCGATTCTTCAGAGCGCGTGGGGTTTCATGTTGCAGGCAGTCAACAAGCGTCGGGATTGTCTTTTCTGCCAGATTTTGTCGGAGAATCAACGCGTCGAAAATTTTTCGCTGAACATGATTCCCGTGCGTTTAATCGGCGACGGAAATTTAACCGTCGAAAAAATCGTCACCAACCAATTTAAGCAATTGGTAGTTTCGCAACCGTACAGCCGCGTTGATTGGGAAGATTTACAGAATTTGTCGACGCGCAGATTGTTCGACCACTTCTTAAGTTTCCGCGACTTTCGGGCGAGTGAATTTGATTACGTCAATGCGAAGTCGGAAACGTTCGGAAATGTCGTCATGCGAAATTCTTGGGACGCGCAGGGCATGAAACTCGGTGCGTATTTCCGATATTCCGAAATGAATTTGACGATGACTTTCCTTTATGACGATCGGCAATTTGTGGCGAGCGGCGTCGAAAAACTTTTTGCGCTGTACAATTTGGTTTTGAAACAAATGCTTGTCGATTGGAACGCGAAATTTCCTGCCTTCGCGGAAAATCTTGCGCGGCGCATGAAACCGGAGACCGATACCGACAAAATTTCCGCCGAAGAAATCAGGAAAAAAATTCGCGACTTTTTGTCACAGTTGCCGATTTTGCAGGGACGTTACGAGGGCACAATCAAATTGTTCGACGGGCAAGCGGAAATTATCACGCGCTTTGAAGGCGACAGAATTTCGGGCGACGATTTGACGGAGAATTTTATTTTCGTCGTCGACGGCAAACTTGCGCGCAGTGTCAACACGGGCGACGGCTGGTATAATCCGCTGGACATTGTCAAGAAAAATGATTTCGTCAACCCGACAAATTTCCTCGACAAGCCAAAACTTTTAATCAGTGCGGAAGTCTTGACGGAAGAGGCACAACTGTTGACGATACCGCGAACCGCAATGTTAAGCAATTTGCAAAACAGTTCCGAACTTGCGCTGTCAATGATGAATTTTGCCTTGACGCAAATGGAAAAATATCAACGGCTGTGGCTACTCTCGTAAAAAATTTTCGCAACAAAAAATCCCCGACGATTGTGACGGGGAAATTTTTATTTGTGATAACGTTTGAACGTCGAATTGCTTAACAAATTGGATGCAACGTTACGTTGCTTTGCGAAGGAAATCGCCCATGTAAGTTCGTCCCCAATCGCAAATCGCGGCAAGAACGGGCGTCAAAGTTTTGCCGAATTCCGTCAAGCTGTATTCGGTTTTCGGCGGGACGACGGGATAAACTTCGCGGTGAATTATTCCGTCACGCTCCAATTCGCGCAGATGTTGAGTCAAAACTTTGTGCGACGCTTGCGGAATAAGCCTACGAAGTTCACCGAAACGCAAAGTTTTTTCAATCAAGTGGTGCAAAATAATCGCCTTGTACTTGCCGCCGAAAACACTTAACGCCGCGTCGACGGGGCAGTAGTAAAGTTTGTCGCGCTCCATGAATTATTTTTTCGCCGCCAAAACCGTCCGTGCAAGACCTTTAATCCAGTCTTGATGACCTTGATTCATGATGTCGGGGTGCGTGTTGAATAAATCTTTTGCGGGCTTACCTTTTTGAGATTCCTGCGTCAAAATCCGCACGCGACCTTGAGGCAAATCTTCCAACAGCCACGCATGAATTACGTCAAGGCGATGATCGGCGTCACCTTCCGCCCAACCGTGCCACGCCAAACGTCCGGGCTTGCCGTCTGCGGGAGCCTCGAACTCGACGACTTGCGCTTCAATCGGGAAACCGAACGTCGAAAATTTAAAGCGCGTGTCGGCTTTGAGTTTAGGAGCGTCACCGGCGTAAAAGAAAACGTCGGCAACATTGTCGTAATAAGTCGTCCAAATCGACGTGTCAATCAGGTTGTCGAAAACTTCCGCCGCCGTGATTCCCGCCACGATAATTTCGTTCGACGCAAAATTGTCGGTCGTGCCGGGCAAATAATCTTGCGGCCAATTAATTTCGTTGAGCATGTGAATTCCTCCGTTTACAAATTTCGTTGCGGGTTGATTATATCGGCGCGAAAAATTTTTGGCAATTACGTACCTTGAAGTGCGCGACGTGATACAATGCTTGAAAAATTTTTTGGAGGCGATGACATGAAACTTGTTTGCGAAATTTGTCCGCGACATTGCACGCTTGCTGAAGGCGAAATCGGTTGCTGTCGGGCGCGTTTCAATGACGGCAAAAAAATTACCGCGCTCAATTACGGTGAGATAACTTCCATTGCGCTTGACCCGATTGAAAAAAAGCCGCTGAGTAAATTTTTCCCCGGCAGTCGGATTTTGTCTGTCGGCAGTTACGGTTGCAATTTGAACTGCCCGTTTTGCCAGAACCACGAAATTTCGATGGCTGATTCGACGTTCCCGACAAAAAAAATTTCGCCCGAACGACTTGCCGAACTTGCCGTTGAGCTTATTCCCGAAAAAAATATCGGCGTCGCGTTCACATACAACGAGCCGTTTATCGGTTATGAATTTGTTCGCGACACGGCAAATTTGCTCAAAGCTGTCGGGTTGAAAGTTGTTCTTGTCACGAACGGAACGGTTGCGCCCGCCGCGTTGAAAAAAATTCTGCCGCTGATTGATGCGATGAATATCGATTTGAAAGGTTTCAGTCAAGAAATTTATTCGCTCCTCGGCGGGGATTTTGAAACTGTTCGCCGCACGATTGAAATGTCCGCGCAGAGTTGTCACGTCGAAGTTACGTCGCTGATTGTGCCGACGATGAACGATTCGCCTGAAGAAATGGACGCCGAATCAAAATGGCTTGCGTCGCTGTCGAAAGATATTCCGTTGCACATCAGCCGATTTTTTCCGCATTACAGGGTTAGGAACTTGCCGCCGACACCCGTCAAGAAAATCTATGAGCTTGTCGACATTGCCAAAGAACATTTGAACTTTGTTTACGCGGGAAACTGCTGACTTTCACCCGGAGGGCGGAAACCAACCGGACTTTCGCCACCCGCCGTGCGGCGAATATTCAATTTTTGAGAAGAAAATTCCTGCTTGACAAAAAAATTTTTTCGCGACGTTG
>JAFUYE010000033.1 GCA_017470715.1 Selenomonadaceae bacterium | reverse complement strand
GTTGAGCGAGACGGATTTGCAGGCAGTGGTTGAGCAGTTAAATCAGAGACCGCGAAAATGTTTGGGTTACAAATCACCGTGGGAAGTGTGGTTTTCTACCCCGTTGCACTTCGTTTGACAATTCAAGTGCCCAAAAGAAAAGTTGCAAAAGAAAACGGCACTCCTGCGGAGAGCTTGGTCGTTCGCAAAACAAACGTTGCGATAATTCGTGCTCGGTGTTGCCCGCAAATTTCGCATCACGCGAAATACGCGGGCAGAGCCGTCATCCATGACGGCTCCGATAACCTAATCCGCTTAGACGGTTGACTTGTCGTCACGAATGCGGGCTTGAATCACAACAATTTGCAAAATCGCCGTCAGTCGCTCAAATGTGACAATCGGTCGGCGATTTTTAAATTTTTGACCCGAAAACGCCCGAAAACGTCACAATTTCCTTGCCGCGCCACAAAAAATTTTCTACAATCGCGCCAACACAGGGACACAACGAACTTTCGGGAGGAGGACGACGCAAATGACGCCGGTTGAACGCAGAATTTTAATCAAAGTTTCCACTATGTATTATCTCGAACACATGAAGCAAACTGAAATTGCCAAACGTCTCGGCATGGAGCGCACGACCGTCAGCAAACATTTGAAACGCGCACTTGATCAAGGAATCGTCACGATAACCGTTGCCAACGAAAATTTTGAGGACATCGAATCGGCAATGGAAAAACGTTTCGGCTTGAAAGAATGTTTTATCGTTCCGCGCAGTATCGATCTCCTCGCCGTCAAGCAGTCAATGGGTCGCGCAGGTTTGCAACTCCTTCGCCGAATTGTCGCCGACAAACAAGTTATCGGATTGGCGTGGGGCACGTCAATTCGCGAACTCACCCGTCACGCGCAGAATTCCAAAGTTCCGCAGATTGATTCGGATTTCGTCCCGCTCGACGGCGGTCCCGAAAATATCGACAGCGAATTACACGTGAACACTCTTTGCTACGAACTTGCCCGCGCTTTCGGCGGACGTTGCCATTACATTTATGCGCCCGTCATCACGCGCACGGCGGAAATTCGCAACGCCATTGTTCAGGACGCCAACTACGAAAAAATTTCTGACTTTTGGAAGAAACTGGACATCGCGCTTGTCGGTATCGGTGCGCCGGTCAAATCGTCGAATCTCGTTTGGATGGGCGAATTCGGTCGTCAGGCGATTGAAAGTTTGTCGCGCACGGGCACGGTCGGCGAAATTTGCTCGGTCTTTTACGATAAAAACGGTCGCGAAGTCAAAACGGATTTTTCGGACAGAATTATCGGCGTCGACTTGGACACGCTGAGAAATTTGAATTATTCAATAGGTATGGCGGCGTCCCGCGAAAAAGTTCCCGCGATTATGGGCGCGTGCAAAGGTCAAGCGATTAACGTTTTGATAACCGACGAACAGACTGCCAAAATCATGTTGAACGAATAGATTGGAGTTGATTGACATGCTCGGTTATCTCGTAGCGGCGGCGGTCGTCGTTTGGATAGCTCAAACGGTTCTGGGACTGCGGCAGTTTAAAAAGTTCAACAACCATCTGAAACTTTTGCGTCAGGAAGGTCGCGTGGCAATCGGTCGTGCTCACGGATATTTTTCGGCGGGCGTCCTCGTCCTGTTCGTGATTGATTCAAATTGCCGAATCCTGCGCGGCGAAATTATGGAGGGTCGCACGGTCTTTGCCGGCTTCAAACCGTTTGACAAGTTCAACGGGCTGACATTGTTTGAACTCAGCGACGAACTTTGCAAGTCAATGAAACTCAACGCTCAACAGACGGCGGCAGTTGTTTCAGCCAAACAGGAATACGAAAATTATCGGCTCATGAAAGCCGAAGAAAATTTGGCTGTGAATTGAATCATTTCTTATGACTGGCTATGCCGGCACATCGTCTGGAGCAATATTTTCTGCAACTGGATTTTTTCACGGTGAATTCTTTTCCACAAATCGGGCAGGTTTTAGTTTCGCGTCCATATTCATGGAAACATTCTCTGCAACAAAACTTTTGGTTTCTCGTCACACCTATAGAAAATTCTTTTCCGCAATTAAGGCAAGTGCGCATTACGTTTTTTCTGTAAGATTCATTAGCGCATTCGACAGAACAGTACTTGCGATGGTTACTCACAATGTCCGAAAAAGTTTTGCCGCAGATTGGACAAATTTTTGTCTCTTGTTTCTTGAGGGATTCGCCGACACATTTGCGGGAACAAAACCTCGCATCGCTTGTTGTAGAAAATTCTTTGCCGCACATTTCGCAGATTTTTGTTTTAGTGGCACGAGTTTTTTCAGCACTTCTTCTGCATTCAGCCGAACAGTATACTAACTTCCCGCGTCTGCTCTTGAATTCTTTACCGCACACGGCGCAATGATATTTGGCGTTCTTCTTCGCTTCGTTTTCTTCGTTGACAGGTTGATGAAGTTGTCTGTGCTCAGTTTTGGGGAGAAGTTGCAGATTCGAGATGTCGTTGTTGTCGTGATTGAAATCGCGGTGATGAATTTCGTAACCTTCGGGAATTTCGCCGTTGAAATACGTCCAAATGAAACGATATAGGCTGACTGTACACGTAAAACGCTTAGTCTTGTTTCTGGAAAACTTTAAGCCTGAACATTTTACGGTGTTTTTGTCGACAATTTCGATTTTCGGCATGGTTCCTTCAATCTTTGAAATCATTTCTTCGACAGCGAATGATTCTTGCGGAGTTTCGACACACTCGCGCAGAAGTTTGAATAGTTTTTCCTTATGCCTCATAAGCAATCGCCTCCAAAATTTTGACAAATTGCCTCCGAGACGTTAAAATCAAAACGCAAGACGCCTCTGAGGCTTGTTGGTAGATGTGTTTCACCAACATTGTAGCCTACAAAGGCGTCTTTTGCAATATATGGGACAATTTCAAAATGGCTTTGCCGTCAATTAACCGAAGTTTGAGCGCGCAAACCTGCAAAGGTATCTTCGGTTTTAACGGATAAATTTTTTGAGGAGGGTGTTTTTATGGACACAATGGTAAGTTTTGCGCAAGCCTTCATCGGACTTTTCAACCGCGGGGGGGAGACACTTTCATCGTGGTGTGTAAACATCATTCCGACGCTGATTGTCCTGCTCGTCGCGATGAACGCTTTGGTAAAAATCGTGGGCAACGACCGCATCGAAAAGTTCGCGGGGGCTTGCGCGGGAAATCCCATAACGCGCTACATTGTCTTGCCGGTTATCGGAACGTTTTTTTTCTGCAATCCGATGACGCTTTCGCTCGGCAAATTCCTGCCGGAACACTTCAAACCTTCCTACTATGCAAGCGCCACCGGCTCGTGTCACACGCTCAATGGCCTCTTTCCCCACATCAACCCCGGTGAATTGTTCGTTTACCTCGGCATTGCAAACGGTATCACAACGCTCGGTTTCAGCCATGTCGACCTTGCGCTCCGTTCGACAAATTTATTTTTTGCGTCTTGATACTGCATAACATTCGCGTGAGCAATAAGTTCTTTCGTTTGAAGGATAAGCTGTAAAGCTTTTGCCGCAGATTGGACAAATTTTATTTTCGCGTTTATGGCGGCTGTTGTAAAAGCATTCTCGCGAACAAAATTTTTGCGGGCTGTTGATAAAGGTTGAAAATTCCTTACCGCAATAAAGACATTGTCGAGTTTCGCTCTTTTGAATAGATTTGACAAAACACTGCATGGAGCAAAATTTGCGGACGCCTGATGCACACGTCGAAAATTCTTTGCCGCACGTCGGACAAATTCGCGTCTCTTGGTTTTCGAGAATCTTGCCCGCGCATTTTTTTGAACAGCATTTTGCGTCCTTGTACTTGTCAGTCAAAAAAACTTTTCCGCAAACCAAACAGATTTTCTCCACGCGGTCATGTTCGTGATTCGCTGTATGTCTGCATTTCGACGAACAATACGTGTTGTTGCCGCGATTGACGGCTTGAAATTCTTTGCCGCAAACGACGCAAACAAAGCTCGTGTTTTTGGGAAAGCAACGGTTTTTCTTAACCGCCGCATGAATTTTTTGGTGCTCGTCTTTCGTTACAAGCTCAAGGTTCGAGATGTCGTTGTTGTTCTTGTCGAAGTCGCGGTGATGAATTTCGTAACCGTCGGGAATTTCGCCGTTGAAGTACGTCCAAATGAAACGGTGAAGCCCTATAGAGCCGACAAAACGCCCGTGATTATTTTTGTGAAACGTAAAACCGTTGCATCTTTTTCGCGTGTCGCTGACGGTTTCAATCGGCAACATGTCGCCTTCGACTTTGCGAATCATTTCTTCGACAGCGAACGATTCTTGCGGTGTCTCGACGCACTCGCGCAACAGCTTGAAAAGTTTTTCTTTGTGTTTCATGATAACGCCTCCGAAATTTTGACAAACAGCCGGCAAGACGTTAGAATAAAAACGCAAAGACGCCTCGACGGTCTGTCATTGATTGGAATCACTGACATTTTAGCTTGTCGAAGCGTCTTTCGCAATAGTCGGCTGTCAAACGGTCGATTTTTTTGTTTATGGCATTCGTCTCAATGCTTATCGGCGTCATTCTCGGCACGGGCATAGGCGACGTTATCGCGAATTTGCTGTCACCGCTCGCGGGCAACATTGTCGGCTTGGTTATCCTGTCGTGTATATGTTCGTTCCCGTTCTTGTCGCCGTTCTTGGGACCGGGCGCGGTTATCGCTCAGGTTATCGGCGTTTTAATCGGCGTTCAAATCGGCGAAGGAAATATTCCGCCTCATCTTGCATTGCCCGCGTTGTTCGCAATTAACGCACAATGCGCTTGCGACTTCGTGCCGGTCGGTCTCGGTCTTGCCGAAGCGGAAGCGGAAACCGTTGAAGTCGGCGTGCCCTCGGTGCTGTATTCGCGCTTTATCACGGGTCCGATTTCAGTTGTACTCGCGTGGCTTGCAAGTTTCGGACTTTACGAATCCTAATCACAGACAAAAAAATAACGGAACACGGATTGAGAAATCAGGCGGCGTCGGAAACCATTCCTAATTCCTCATTCCACATTCCAAATTAAACAAAAGGCAGGTAATTTTACATGGCGAAGAAAATTTATTCAAGCAAAATCATCGAACTCGGCGACTTCATTGCCGCCGCCAACATGATCATCATGTTCGATGAGGCAATGGCACTTCCCGAATTGCGCGATGCCTGCGTAATGCACACGGGCAACCAACTTACCGGCATGATTGAAACCGGCGACGTGTACAAAATTTCGGGCGCGGAATTCAAAATCCTCAAAGTCGGCAGCGAAGTCCGGAAAAATTTGATGAACCTCGGACACATTACGATTAAATTCGACGGCGGCGAAAAGATGACAATCTATTTTTTTCGTCGTGATTCGTGGTAACACTCAGGCGAGCAGTATTTACTTCCGCGTGATTTGACAGTCGAAAACACTTTGCCGCAAATCGGACAATGTTTAGTTTCACGCACCCGACGAGCGTTACGGGAACATTCATCGGAACAAAATCTTTGGTCACCGTTGATTCGTGCAGAAAATTCCTTGCCGCAATAAGCGCATGTTCGAGATTCGCGCAGTGTCACGGTTGAAGCAAAACATTTACTTGAACAGTATATTTTTTTGCGCGAAGGAGACGTTTTGAATTCCTTGCCGCAAACAGGGCATTTTTTAGTTTCACGTCGCCGACGGTATTGGTAATAACAAGTTTCGGAACAAAATCTTTGGTCGCCGTTGATTAGTGCAGAAAATTCCTTGCCGCAAATTTCACAGATGCGAGTTTCAAGCTTGCTTCTGTGTCTGCATTCTTCGGAGCAATAGCTGTTGTTTCCGCGATTGACGGCTTGAAAGTTTTTGCCGCAAACGACGCAGACAAATACAGATTTCTTCGGCGGTGATTTCTGCTTTTTTACTGCCGCGTGAATTCGCTTGTGCTCGTCCTTGGTAACAAGCTCAAGATTGGCAATGTCGTTGTTGTCGTGATTGAAGTCGCGGTGGTGAATGTCGCAGTCTTCGGGAATTTCGCCGTTGAAATATTGCCAAACGAAACGGTGCAGACTGACGGCGCAACAGTAGTTGGTACCTTTTTTTTTGTAGAATTTCAAACCTGCAAATTTTTTCTGAGTATCGCTGACGGTTTCAATCGGCGGCATGTCGCCTTCGACTTTGCGAATCATTTCTTCGACAGCAAGCGATTCTTGCGGTGTCTCGGCACAGGTGCGCAAAAGCTCGAAAAGTTTTTCTTTGTGTTTCATGATAACGCCTCCTAAATTTTGACAAACAGCCGCCGAAACGTTACAATGAAAATGAAAAGACGCCTCGACAGCTCGTTATTACTTGACGGTAACATTGTAGCTTATCGAAGCGTCTTTCGCAATATGCAAAAAAATGCGCGTGGCGGCGTCGATTCTCTCGGCAGACTTTGCACATTTGGCGGACGAAGTCAAACGCGTGACGGACGCGGGCATTGAACAAATTCACATCGAAGTTAATGACGGAATTTTTGCGCCGCACATTACCGTTGGTGCTCCCGTCGTGAAAAGTCTTCGCAAAGTCACGGACGCCGTTTTGGAAGCGCATTTGATGACAATTCAGCCCGAAAACAAAATCGAAGAATTTGCCCAAGCCGGTGCAGACTTAATTACGTTCCACATTGAGGCGACCAATCAAGCTCAAAGCGTCATTCACAAAATCAAAGGTGCCGGCTCAAAAGCGGGCGTTGCGTTGAATCCAGGTACACCGCTCGGCTCAATCGAAGAAATTTTGTACGACGTGGATGTTGTCCTGCTCATGACGGCAATTCCCGGCGCGGCGGGTCAACCTTTGCTGAAACACTCGCTCGACAAAGTCAAACGTCTGCACAATCTGATTCACGAAAATAATTATCCTTGTCTGATTGAAGTTGACGGCGGAGTCACAATCGACAACGCTCAATCTCTGCGCGAAGCGGGCGCGAACATTTTGGTATCGGGCACGGCACTTTACGAATCAACCGACGTTTGGGCGTCTTTGGCGATGCTCACCGGCGAATAAAATTTTTCTGACATAAACCTCCCTCGATTTAAAAACTCTCAGGCGAAATTGCTTGAGAGTTTTTTGACGCGATAAACTTTCCGTCAAAGTGCGCAGAAAATTTTTCACGGTTATTGATTGACTTGAAAAATCGTTACTGATAAAATTCAAACAAAGAACGATTTGTTCAATCCATGCAATGCTCAAAGAAAAATTTTCAATACATGTGCTTAAAAACATCCCGACAACGATCTTGCCATTGACAGATTGTTTCGTCGGCGGAAACGGATTCCGTCGAGTCAAGGAATTTTTTTCGGGACGATCAAGGAGGAAACCATCATGAGCATTGTATTGAAAAACAACATGGCCGCAGTTCGTGCGCTGAACATTCTAAGCGAGAACGGCAACAATCTTGAAAAAAGTTTGTCGAAAGTTTCTTGCGGAATGAAAATTGTCGGCGCGAACGACGACGCGGCGGGCTGGGGAATTTCCGAACGTATGCGCGAACGAATTCGTGCTCTCGAACAGGCGGAGCAAAACGCTCAAAACGACATGAGCTTGATGAAAACCGCCGAAGGTGCGCTCGGCAACACTGTCGAAGTTTTGAAGACGCTCAAGGCAAAGGCAATCGACGCCGCCAACGATTCAAACACCAACGAAGACCGCCAAACGATTCAAAAAGAAATCAATCAGCTCGTCGACCAAATTGACGACAACGCGCTTGTCACTTTCAACGGAAAATATCTGCTTACGGGTTCGTCAAGCACCGGAATTCGGCGGACAAGCGACCGTAACACGTGGTCACGGACAATTTTGCTCAATCAAAGTCTCGGCACGGATGTTGTCATGGGCACGCGAGTAACCAAACTTACAAATCGTGCGGGAGATTCCTTGGGAATTCAAACAAGCGACATTTGGCAAGTTTCGTGGGTGAAAAACGGCAAAATCAACGTGGAAAGCGGACAAGTTTCGGGACTCACGAATTTGGCTTCTCTCGTGAAAGCAAACGGTGCCGCAAATGCCGACTTCGACCAAGGCAATGTCCTTGCCGACGGAAGACTTGTTGCCTGTTATGATAAGTACGGTCAGCCGCTGTATACTCCCGATTTGCAAGCGGGCGTTTATATTCGTGCGAACGACGAAGGCATAGCCGGAGCAATAGCCGGTTACACAATCAATATCACGGATGCCGGTGGAAATGCTCGGACGACGGCAAATGCGGCATTGAACGGATTTAAACTCCTCAAAGCCGCAGAAAACAATTTCGGTAACGTCGGAATCGGCAACCTTTTTAATTTTCAAGTCGGCGCAGATGCAAACGTCGCAATGAAAATCGGAATGAGCGACATGCGATCCAATGCACTCGGACTGAAGGGCGATACGGGCGAAGTTATCAGCGTCACGACGAAAGATTATGCGAACGCGGCGATAAGTGTCTTTGAAAATGCGTTGACAATGGCACTCGACCAACAAACCGAAATCGGATCCGTCTTGTCGCGATTGGAATACACTTCAACAAACATCTTGACTTCAAGGGACAACGACCAAGCGGCAGAATCCGTGATTCGCGATGCGGATATGGCAAAAGAAATGACGAACTACACGAAAAACAACGTGCTGTTGCAGTCGGTGCAATCAATGTTGACACAAGCAAACCAAAATTCTTCCGCCGTGCTCAACCTGCTTCAATGACGAACTGAAAAAATTTTTCTGCGCCTTGAAGGAAAAATCCAAATTTCGTCGAAAGCCTTTTGGCGTAGAACGTTAGAAAAATGAATAGGGGAGCTGGCAGACCGGCTGAGAGGAAGTTTATCACTTCGACCCGTGAACCTGATTCGGATAATGCCGACGTAGGAAAAAATATTTTGACATGCAAAGTGGCTTCCGAATTCGGGAGTCATTTTTTCGTTCAAAAATTTTTGGGAGTGATTGCAATGAATTCGACGCGAAAATTGACTTTAGCAGCGGTTTTAACGGCGACGGCGGTTGTCGGCAGTATTTTATCGTTCCCGATTCTCGGCAGTCGTTGCGCGCCCGTTCAGCACATGGTCAACGTTTTTTGCGCGGTGTTGCTCGGCACGCGTTACGGAGTCGGCTCGGCGTTCGTCGCAAGTTTGCTCAGAAATATTTTCGGGCTCGGAAGTTTGCTTGCGTTCCCCGGCAGTATGTTCGGAGCTTTTTTGAGCGGAGTGGTTTACGCACGGACGAAAAAAATTTTGCTGACGGTCATTGCGGAAGCGTTCGGCACGGGAATTATCGGCGGACTGTGCGCGTACCCGATTGCGATTTTGTTCATGGGCAAAATTGCGGGCGACATTGCGTTTTATGTTTACGTCGTGCCGTTTTTGATTTCGACGGTTGTCGGCTCGGTGCTTGCGGGACTCGTCGTCAAGCGGTTCAAAAATTTTTTGGAGGAATGAATTTTTATGGCGACGTTTGCGGATAACCTTTTGACGCTGATAAAAAATCCCACAAGTCTTGCGGCAATAATCGGCGTGTTGATTTTAATCGCGGCGGCAATGCGGTTGCGTCGAATAAAATTGTCAACGAAAATTTTGGTGAACATATCCTTGATGTTGGCGTTGGCGACGATATTAAATTTCATACGGCTGTATCATTTTCCGCAAGGCGGCAGCATCACACTCGGCGCAATGATTCCGTTGCTTATGATTTCGTTTCGATACGGCGCGGGCGTCGGAATATTGGCGGGCTTCACGTTCGGGCTGATACAAATTTTGCAAGACCCGTTCATCTTGCACCCGATTCAAGTGCTGTTCGATTATCCGTTGCCGTACATGGCAATGGGCTTTGCGGGACTTTTTTCGAGCAGAAAAATTTTCGGGACGATTTTGGCATTCGCGGGAAAATTCGCGTGTCATTTCATTTCGGGCGTGATATTTTTCGCGTCATATGCGCCCGCAGGAACGTCGCCGATAATTTATTCGTTGGTGACGAACGCCGCATTGATTTTGCCGGAAGCGATAATCTGTTATGTGATTTTAAAATTTCTGCCCGTGCAACGCCTGCTTGATGCAATGAAAGATTAAAATTTTTGGAGGCTGATTGAATGTCAACACAAATGCAACTTGCCCGCGAAGGAAAAATTTCTGACGCAATGAAAATCGTCGCGGCTGACGAAAAAATTCCCGCCGAAAAAATTCGTGCGGGCGTCGCCGAAGGAACGATTGCTATCTGCGCGAACGTCAATCACAAAAATTTGAAGCCGTGCGGTGTCGGTGCGGGACTTCGGACGAAAATCAACGCTAATATCGGCACGTCAAGCACGTTCCCCGACATTGAGCCGGAACTTTTGAAACTCGACGAGGCAATTAAATGCGGCGCAGATTCCGTTATGGACTTGAGCACGGGCAACAACATTGACGTTTCGCGACGGAAAATTATCGAACGCTCGACGGTTATGGTCGGAACCGTTCCGATTTATCAGGCAACTGTCGACGCGATAAAAAATCACGGCGCGATTGTCGCAATGACCGAAGAAGATTTACTTCGTTCGATTGAAACGCAAGCTAAAGACGGCGCAGATTTTATGACGATTCATTGTGGCGTTACCCGTGCGGCGATTGAAAAACTTCGGACTCAAAAGCGCGAAATGGATATTGTCAGTCGCGGCGGAAGTTTTATCGCGGGCTGGATTCTCCACAACGAAAAAGAAAATCCGCTGTATGAACGCTACGACGACATTTTGGACATCTGCGCGAAATACGACGTGACAATCAGCCTCGGCGACGGTTTAAGACCCGGTTGCATTGCGGACGCCACAGACCGCGCTCAACTTACTGAACTGATAACTTTGGGCGATTTAGTTGATCGTGCTTGGCGTCGCGGCGTGCAAGTCATGGTTGAAGGACCCGGCCACGTTCCATACGACCAAATTGCGGCGAACATGCAACTCGAAAAAAGAATTTGTCGAAACGCTCCGTTTTACGTTCTCGGTCCGCTCGTCACGGACATTGCGCCCGGTTACGACCATATCACTGCGGCTATCGGCGGAACTTTGGCAGCTGTGAGCGGCGCGGATTTTTTATGTTATGTCACGCCCGCCGAACATCTTTGCCTGCCGACGATTGAGGACGTGCACGACGGAGTTATCGTCAGCCGAATTGCCGCACATGCCGCCGATTTGGTTAAAGGCGTCAACGGTGCCCGCGATTGGGATTTGCAAATGGCACGCGCCCGAAAAATTCTTGATTGGGACGAACAACTTAAACTTGCGATTGATCCCGAACTTGCCCGAAAAAAACGCGGCGAACGCAACAAAGTCGACGAAGAAGCTTGCAGTATGTGCGGCGATTATTGCGCGGTGAAAATCGTCGGGAAATATTTTGATTCGCCCGTGTTCCCGTGCGGAGACTGAAATCGCAGTGATAACCTTGAACTGTCGAGCGACTGAACAAATTGGATGCAACGTCACGTTGCCGCCCGTGTTTCCGTGCGGCGACTGAAATCGCAGTGATAACCTTGAACTGTCGAGCGACTGAACAAATTGGATGCAACGTCACGTTGCCGCCCGTGTTCCCGTGCGGCGACTGAAATCGCAGTGATAACCTTGAACTGTCGAGCGACTGAACAAATTGGATGCAACGTCACGTTGCCGCCCGTGTTCCCGTGCGGAGACTGAAATCGCAGTGATAACCTTGAACTGTCGAGCGACTGAACAAATTGGATGCAACGTCACGTTGCCGCCCGTGTTTCCGTGCGGCGACTGAAACAGAATTTATTTTACAAAAAAAAATCCCCGCTCAGTTTTGAACGGGGGAAATTTTTTTTATGCGTGTCGAAAGTTTATGCTGATTGCCAACCTTTTGAAACGTGATTGTATCGCCACGATGAGCCGTCCGCAAAATTTATCCGCGCACTCAACATGTTTGTACTTTGGATTGAAATGATGTTACCAGTATTAAAACCGAGTAAAACATTGCCGCCTATTTCCGCAGTAGCAACAAGGTCGCTCAATGTCGCGTCCGTCAAATTAACAACGTCTGCCGCTGATGCATTGAATATATTATCTGAGCCTTGGAAACGTCCACCTATGAAAATATCCGTACCCGCACCACCGACCAAAGCATCAGCCGCGTAACCTGAGCCACCCCAAAGTTGAGAATTTCCGTCGCCTGCGAAGATGACATCCGTGCCTGCCGCAGAGCCGTAGATAATTTCGTAACCGGAAACTCCGCGCCCGTCGACAACGCCCGCCGTTGACGCTTGATAAGCTTTAACGAATTCGCCGCCCGCGTCGTCGCGAAGGTCGACGATTTTGTCGGTGACGTTTTGAATCGTGAGCGTGCCCGATGACGAATTGACGACGAAATTGTTGCCGCTGAAATTCGCGCCCGTGAAACTGCCGTTGAGTGTGACGGGTTCGAATTTTGATTGTCGCGGGAATCGACGGTTGTTGTGCCGCCGCCGGAGTCGTCGGTGCCGGATGACGAAAGACCGTACATATCTTCATTGTAAGCGTGCCAATTGTCTTGAATAATATTTCTGATGGTGTTGTTAATCATCGACGCCCAGCCGAGATAAATGTTGTCGCTTATTGTGCTCATGAAAACCACTCCTTCACAAAATGCAGAAGAAAAATTTTTTACGTATTAAAACACATATGGGGGTAGCAAGACTTTTGAAAAATTTTTTCGCAATGTCTTACGTTGTGCCCGTCGACTGTGATAAAATTTATTCGCTAAAAATTTTTGGAGGTGTTTTGTATGGCGTTCCCAAAAAATTTTCTGTGGGGCGGTGCTGTTGCGGCTCATCAACTCGAAGGCGGTTACCGTGACGGCGGCAAAGGTTTAAGTGTTGCGGACGTGATGACTGCCGGTGCTCACGGTGTACCGAGAGAAATTACCGACGGCGTTATCGAAGGCAAAAATTATCCGAATCACAGCGGCATTGATTTTTATCACCGTTTCCGCGACGACGTGAAACTTTTCGCCGAACTGGGTTTTAAATGTTTCCGCACGTCGATTGCCTGGACAAGAATTTTCCCGAAAGGCGACGAACTTGAACCGAACGAAGACGGGCTGAAATTTTACGACGAACTTTTTGACGAGCTGTTGAAAAATAATATCGAACCCGTCATCACGCTGAGCCATTTTGAAATGCCGTTGCATCTGGCGAAAGAATACGGCGGCTGGACGAATCGCAAGGTCATTGACTTTTTCGTTCGCTACGCCGAAACCGTCATGAAACGTTATCGCGACAAAGTCAAATACTGGATGACGTTCAACGAAATTAACAATCAGGCAAATGTCGGCAATGACTTTTTCAGCTGGACGAATTCGGGTTTTAAGTTCAGCGAGTGCGAAAATCCTTATGCCGCAATGTATCAATCCGCGCACAATCAATTCGTCGCAAGCGCGTTGACGGTCAAAAAAGGTCACGAAATTAATCCCGCGTTCAAAATCGGTTGCATGGTTGCTTGGGTGCCGATTTATCCGTACAGTTGCAACCCCGACGACATGATTATTTCGGTTGAGGAAATGCACGACAGAACTTATTTCGCCGACGTGCATGTTCGCGGACATTATCCCGCTTACGCCGAAAAAATTTGGGAGCGCACGAATTCCAAACCGAAAATTGAACCGGGCGACGAAAAAATTCTTGCGGAAGGTACCGTCGATTATATCGGTTTCAGTTACTACATGAGCAAAACCGTCAAAGCCGACGCCGCCAACGAAACGAGCGAATACGGCGAATCCGAACACACCGTTGCGAATCCGCACATCAAGGTTAGCGATTGGGGCTGGTCGATTGATCCGGTCGGTTTGCGCTACGTTTTGGCGACGCTGTACGAACGCTACGAAATTCCGCTGTTTATCGTCGAAAACGGTTTCGGTGCCATTGACGTGAAAGAAGCGGACGGCACGGTTAATGACGCTTACCGAATCGGTTACCTGCGCGCACACATTGCCGAAGTAAAAAAAGCTGTCGAACTTGACGGCGTCGACTTGATGGGCTACACGCCTTGGGGTTGCATAGATTTGGTTTCCGCGACGACCGGCGAAATGAAGAAACGCTACGGATTTATTTACGTCGACAAAAACAACGACGGCTCCGGAACTTTGGCACGCAGCAAAAAACTTTCGTTTGATTGGTACAAAAAAGTTATCGCGTCGAACGGCGAAGATCTCGGCTGAAATTTTTCCGCGCACGAATAAAATTTTTCTCGTCGAATATTCGGCGAAAAGTTGTAAGGGACAAGGGACAAGTTTGACGAAAAAACTTTTCTCTTCTCCCTTTTCTCTTGTCCCTTAATTTTTTTTTGCAATTCTCGCGGCGATTGTCTATAATCAATCTGAAAAGTTTTTGAAAAGAGGAGTGAGACTTTTGCCGACAGGAAGAATTCTCGACTTGGCAGCGAAGTCGCAAGAAATAAACGAAAACGATATGCCCGCCGCTCTGATTTATTTCGGGGAACGTGCACCCGTGAACGATTGGCAGGAATTATTTTTCGTCGCCGTCAAATGTTTGTATCTCGAATTCCCCGACACAATCAGCAGTCTTTGCAGTACCGATTCGACGCGCACGCTGTTTTTGCGCACGAATACAATCGACATGAAACGCCCGAAAAAAATTGCGTCGATAATTTATTTGGAGACGGAGCGCACGCCTCAACAAATCGTCAAGGCATTAAAATTCATCTTCAGTCGCGCAAGAGTCAGCCGAATCAACATGCAGATTGAAGTTTATTCGCCGCAACCCGCGCCGAAAAATTTTTACGCGTCGTCCGTTTCGGAAAATGATTACAATCAAGCTCAAACTTCGTTCGTTGCGGAAAATCGTTACAATTACGCGCCGCCGGTCAATCAAAAAAATTTTTAT
>JAFUYE010000032.1 GCA_017470715.1 Selenomonadaceae bacterium | reverse complement strand
TTTTGTAGCCGTCAGTGTTGCTTGCAGACTTGTAAACATTTCCGTCGAAGTGCGCGGGCTTTGTCATCGACGAATAATTTTTATCGAGCGCAAGCGTGTAGCCGTCGCCCGTGATTGACACGTCTTGATTGTTCAGATTCGCCGCCGTCAACGTGACAACGCCATTCGCAACTGTGATTCCGTCCATCGACTTCACACCGCTGAGCGTGAACAGATTCGTCGCGGGAATTTCTGTCGTGTAAGAAATTTTCTTCGCGTCATCGGAAATTTTGTAGCCGTCAGTGTTGCTTGCAGACTTGTAAACATTTCCGTCGAAGTGCGCGGGCGTTATCGTCGACGAATAATTTTTATCGAGTGCAAGCGTGTAGCCGTCGCCCGTGATTGTCACGTCTTGATTGTTCAAATTCGCCGCCGTCAACGTGACAACGCCATTCGCAACCGTGATTCCGTCCGTCGACTTCACACCGCTGAGCGTGAACAGTTGCTTGACGCTGACATTGTTCTTGCCGCTGCTGTGAACAGTTTCCTGCCCCGATGCCGTTAAGTTGTCCCACGTGCCGCCGACTTCGATTGTGTAATTGCCGAATTTTACCGTCGTACCTTCGATTGAAATGCTTTCGTTGCTCGTCACCGCAGACAATTTACCGTCCGCGTCGAACGTGCAATTTATCCAATGTTTTTCGTCGCCGACTTGCAAAAGGTAAATTCGACTGTCCTCAATGCCGGTTGCAGTTTCATCGCTCGCGATTGTCGCGCCGTCCGCCGTTTTCGTCACAAGATAATTTTTGCCGCCGACTTCAACGCTGCATTGATTGTTCGCGTCGAAAATTATTCCGTGGACTTCTTCGCCATCGATTGTCACGGTGTACGCGTCGACTTGAATTATATTTGTCACCGCAGAAAATTTGCCGAAGTAAGTCGCGCCCGTGATTGCATTGCCCGACGTGTTCAAAGTGACTTCGATGCCGCCGTCAACCGTGATTTTGTTGTCCATGACTTCGATGCCGCCATAAGTCATCTTGCCGCTCGAATCGACCATGACAGCAACAACCTTGTCGTCGACATTGAAGTTGTAGGTTGTAGACGTTAAGTCAAATGTAACGGTGTCGTATTTGACGTTCGTCACCTTGTTATTTGTGTCGACGGTCGCCGTATATTTTTTGTTACCTGTAGTTATTTCTCCGCCATTGCCGAGTGTTGTTTCCGCGCCGTTATCGATCTTGTATGTAGTTGTGCCGCTGTCGTTTGTCGTGAAAGTAACCGTCTTGTCGTCAAGCGTTGCCGTTTGCGTGATACTCGTAAGGTTTATTGACGGTTGTTCTTGGAATTCATTGGGGTTATCTGTATCGCCGCCGTTGGGTTGGTATGTGTAGGGATTGTCGTTCTTAAAATAGTCTTGATTTTTTTGTTCCCCGCCGATTGTAATGGTCCCGCAGCTGTTGTTGCTGCCTGCGCCGATAGTGTTTGCATTTGAACCTTTCGTAGCCGTCACTTTCGTCACAGTATTTTCTATTGTGATGTTGCCGCAGGTTCCCTTTTGACCGGAGCCGATACCCGCGCCGAATTTGCCGCCCGTTGCCGTGATTGTGCCGCCGCTGATTGTGATGTTGCCGCAGGTTCCGTTTTGACCGGAGCCGATACCCGCGCCGTAGGGGCCGCCTTTGACTGTAAGCTTGCCGGTGCCCGTGATTGTAAGCGTCGTGCCCGTGCCGCCTGCTTGAATACCGGCACAACCGGTGCTCCCATTCAAAGTATTATCGCCTTCAAGGATGATTGTTGCGGAACCTTCACAGATTATGCCCGCCGAATTGTTGCTGGTAATATTAACGTTCCTAAGCGTAACGGTTGCGCCGTCCGCAATCGAAATTTTATGGTTGACGGGGTTGCCCGTCAGAACGTCGCCGTCTTGTGCAGTGCAGTCGGCGTTAAGTGTATTCAGATTAACAATTACCAATTTGCCCGTGAGCGTGTTGTTTTCGTATTTAAGATTGACTTTCTTGCCGTCGACCTCGACGGTATCGTTTATAAGTTTGGTTGTGCCGTTATACAAATCGCCGTCGATTTTTACAGTGATTGTGACGGAATCGCTCCCGACGGATACGGTGTAAGTTTGTTCCGTGGTTGTCAGTGCAGCGTTGTATTCTGATGTGTAAGTTGCGGTGACTTTATTCGTTGTCGAATCGTAACTTAAATTCGCCGTATGTCCGTTGAGCGTCGCAGTCATCGGCGAAGGTTGTCCGCTTGAATCTACGGTAACAGTTGTGTCGTCGATTGTGTAACTTGCAACGGGCGAAATATCGACGACGGAATTAATCTGCGCGATTTGGGCATTAAAGCTTTCGTCCGCGTAGGAAATTTGGAGTTGTTTTGTACCGACGGAATAACTTCCCGACGTGTTGACTTGCGCTGAATCGATGGTGACCGTGCTTATCGCGTTGGTAGTATTATCTATTTCGACTACAACGTCCTTTGAATCGACGCTGAATGAATAAGTTGTGCGTTCGAGAGTTGCCGTGATTGGAGGTATGTTGATGTAATCGGCAATCGGAATTCCGTTATCAAGTGTCAACGTGAAATTTTTGCCGCCGATTTTGTAATCGGACAAAACATTTCCGCCCGAATCGGTGACAGTTTCAATCGCGTTGTCAAAAACCGTAATGAAAACCGCCTTGCCGCCGATGTCGAGTTTGTAGATGTACTTCGTCGAAATTTCGCCATCGACAGTTTCAACGTCGATTGTTTCATAAGTCACGCCGTCGATTGACTTCGTGTCGCTGATGACAATTTTCTTGCCGAGATTTTCTGCAGGCGTTCCGTCAACAATCGCAGTGACAGAATCTTTTTCGACGGACAAAATTTTGTAGTTCGCGCCGTCGACGGTGAAGGTGTCTCCGACTTCGACGTTGTTGATGACGCCGCCGATTATTACGGCAGTTCCCGTTGCGAAGCGTTGAAGCTCGAATTTGAAATTTTGATGCATGATTATTACCAACTTCCTTGAAAAAATCTGTAGGAACCGTTAATAATATAACCTGCCTCCGGTCGTCAATGCAGGTTTACAATAAAAAAATCCGAACGCAATCCGCAGATTATGTTCGACTTTTATTCGGGTTTCGCGCTTTAAATGTGTTCTTCGAGTTTTAAAATGATGTCGCGCAACTCTGCCGCACGTTCAAATTCCAAATTCCGTGAGGCTGTTTGCATTTCGGCAGTCAAACTTTTGACGAGATTTTTTTTCTGCGCGGGCGACAATTTTTTGAGGAGTTCACTCGGTGACGAAGATTTTTTCGCAGATTTTTTCAGGGGCAATTCAATCAGCGGGGCAAGCGGCTTTTGAATTGTTTTCGGCGTGACGTGAAATTTTTCGTTGTAATCCTGCTGAATTTTTCGCCGCCGCGCAGTTTCGTCCATTGCCCGCCGCATCGAGTCGGTGATTCTGTCCGCGTACAAAATTACTTTGCCGTTCGCGTTTCGTGCCGCCCGTCCGATTGTCTGAATCAGCGACGTTTCCGAACGCAAAAAACCTTCTTTGTCCGCGTCGAGAATTGCAATCAGCGAAACTTCGGGCATGTCCAAACCTTCGCGCAAAAGATTTATTCCGACAAGCACGTCGAATTTTCCGGCACGCAGGTCGTGAATAATTTCCGCCCGTTCGAGTGTGACAACGTCCGAATGAAGATATTTCACGCGGATTTTCACGCCGCTCAGGTAATCGGTCAATTCTTCCGCGAATTTTTTTGTCAACGTCGTGATTAAAACTCGTTCGTTCGCCGCGACGCGCAGATTTATTTCGGCAATCAGGTCGTCGATTTGGTTTTCAATCGGGCGCACTTCGACAAGCGGATCAAGCAGTCCCGTCGGGCGGATTATTTGTTCGACGGTGTTTTGTGACTCGGCAAGCTCGTAAGCGGCGGGCGTTGCGGACACGAAAATTATCTGTGAAATTTTTTCGTTGAATTCGTCGAAGGTCAGCGGTCTGTTATCGCGTGCGCTCGGCAGTCTGAATCCGTTTTCAACCAGCGAATTTTTTCGGGATTGGTCGCCCGCGTACATTGCGCGAAGTTGCGGCAACGTCACATGCGATTCGTCGACAACCGTCAAAAATTTTTTCGGGAAATAATCAATCAGCGTGTAGGGCGGCTCACCGGCGTTGCGTCCCGTCAAATGTCGCGAATAATTTTCGATGCCGGAACAGTAGCCCATTTCGTGAATCATTTCCAAATCAAAATTCGTGCGCTGTTCGATTCGTTGAGCCTCGATTAATTTGCCCGCCGCCGTGAAATTTTCAACCTGCGCGGACATTTCTGCACGGATATTTTTTTCGGCGCGTTGCAAGTCGTCAAAGTCGGTGACGTAATGCGATGCGGGGAAAATAAAAATTTCGTCGCGCTCACCGACAATTTTTCCCGTCAAAATCTCGAACTCGGAAATTTTGTCGACTTCGTCGCCGAAAAGTTCAATGCGAATTGCTCTGCCGTTGTAACCTGCGGGCGTGACTTCGATTGTGTCGCCGCGAACACGAAATTTGCCGCGTTCGATAATCATGTCGTTGCGTTCGTAGCGAATTTCAATCAGTCGCCGCAAAATTTTTTCACGGGGAATAATCTGCCCGATTTTGACGTGCAAAAGCATTTTGGAATAATTTTCGGGACTGCCCAAGCCGTAAATGCACGAAACACTTGCGACAATGATAACGTCGTTGCGCTCGAACAGACTGCACGTCGCGGAGTGGCGCATTTGATCAATTTCGTCGTTAATCGCGGCGTCCTTTTCGATGTAAGTATCGGTTGCGGCAATGTACGCTTCGGGCTGATAGTAATCGTAGTAGCTGACGAAATATCCGACGTAATTATCGGGGAAAAAAGTTTTGAACTCGGCGGCAAGTTGCGCTGCCAAAGTTTTGTTGTGCGCGATAACCAGCGTGGGCAACTGAATTTGTTCGATGACTTTTGCGACGGTGAAAGTTTTTCCCGTGCCCGTGGCTCCCAACAAAACTTGAGCGCGATAACCGTCGTCAATTCCGTCCGCCAAAGATTTTATCGCTTGAGGTTGGTCGCCCGTCGGCTGAAAGTTTGACACGACTTTAAATTTCTTGTTCAGCAAAGTTTATACCTCGTTGTTGAGATTTAAGGGAAAAGGGACAAAGGAAAAACTTCTCCCTTCACTCTTCTCCCTTGTCCCTTAAATCAAACCTCGTTGGCGGTCAACAAAGAATCGACGGTTAAATCCGTGCGTTTGTTCAGGTCGATAAATTCACCTTTGGCGGTCTGCACAACGGGCATTGCCGTCACTCGCGAAGAATCCATGTAAACAATTTTCGCACGGCGTCCGTCGCTCAAGCCCAACCAGCTGCCGTTAATCGATTGCAAAAGATTTTTCATGAACAGAATGCAAAAGCGCGTATCCAATTTGCCGGCAAGCACGTCGCCATAAAGAACTTTGATTATGTCGAACGGAGAATTTCTTTTGGCATATGACCGCGTCGTCGCCATTGCGTCGTAAATGTCAAGCACGGCAATAATTTTTCCGAAGTCGCTGATTTGGTCGCCGCGCAGACGATTGGGATAACCGGAACCGTCGCAACGTTCGTGATGATGCAGGACGCCGAGTAAAACGTCTTTGTGATTTTTCAGTTGCGAAACTTTCAACATGTCATAGCCGTAATCGACATAGCGGCGGACTTCTTTGAGCTCATCGGGCGTCAACTTGCCGGTTTTGTTCAAAAGCGTTTTGGAAACTTTCATCTTGCCGATTTCGCACAGCAAGCCCGACATTAAAAGTTCGCCGATTCTGTTCGATTTGTAGCGGAGCCAATACGCCATAATGCCCGACAGAATTCCGACGTTAAGCGCGTGGTGGATGATGTAATCGCCGTCACGTTTCATGTTGTGAATTTGCGTGACTGCCGGTGCCCCGTCGCAAAGTTCGACGACGTTTTGAGGATTTAAAATTTCGGCAAGCGCGTCTTTGTCGAGTTCACCGCTGCGGGCGAAAGTGTAGTAAAGATTTTGCGTCGCGTCGAGACATTCCTTGTAACGCTTGACGTAACTGTTGTCGAGCAAATGTTCGCTTGCCGAGGCGTCGGAAGTATAATCGTCTTCCGTCACGTCAATGTAAACCGAAAAGACATTTTTGCCGCGCAGTTTGTCTATCAATTCGGAAGTAAGTTTTGTGTTTTCCTTGAGAATTTCGGTACCGTCGAAGTCTTTGACTGCACGCCCGACTTTCATGCCGGAGCGCAATTCCGTCACGTCGTAAGATTTAAGCATCTCATCTCCCCCAAACAAAATCAATTAGGAATTCGCATTGCTAATTTCGCATTGCTTTTAAAAATCCTGCGTTGCCTGAAAGAAATTTCGTTGCGTGAAGTTAATCGAATGATTATAATTGCGCGGAAGTCTGATTGTAATTTTTCGAGGTGATTTTATTTGAGAGACAAAAAAATTCAACGCAGTAACGTTTCCGCCTACGTGAAAAAATATATTCAACTTTGCGTCGGAGCGGTGATTGCGGCGGCAGGTTTGGAACTGTTTTTGATTCCGAACGAAGTCATTGACGGCGGTGTCGTCGGTCTGTCAATTATGGCGCAATACGTGACGGGCTTGCCGTTGGGAACTTTCCTTATCGCGTTCAACATTCCGTTTTTGTGGCTGGCGTATAAACAGATCGGCAAAGATTTCGTTATCGCCACGATTGTCGCAATTATTTTCTTGAGCGTTTGGTCTGAAGTCGTCGGCGAATATCCGAAAGTTACCAACGACCCGTTTCTTGCGGCGATTTTCGGCGGAATTATTGACGGACTCGGCGTCGGCTTGATTATGCGGGCGGGCGGCTCGCTTGACGGCACGGAGATTGTCGCGATTATCGTTGACAAAAAAACCATCTGGTCTGTCGGCGAAGTCGTCATGTTTATCAACCTGTTCATTTTGAGCGGCGCGGGTTTGCTTTTCGGCTGGGATAAAGCGATGTATTCGCTGTTCGCGTACTTCGTCATTTCCAAAATGATTGACGTTGTCATCAAAGGTCTCGACGAAATGTATGCGGTTATGATTGTCACGAACATTCCTTACGAAGTGACGGACGAACTTAACGTTAAACTCGGACGCGGCGTTACACTTTTGCACGGCGAAGGCGGCTACACCCGTCAAAGCAAAGAAATTTTGTATTGCGTCGTCACGCGCCTTGAAGTCGATAAACTCAAGCGAATTGTTTTGGACATGGACGAACACGCGTTCATAACGATTTATCCTGTCAATGATATTGTCGGCGGGCGTTTTAAAAAATCCGGACATTGAAAAGCGATGCGGGACTGTCGGTAAAGTATCGAGTTTGTTACTTCGATTCGTCTGATTCGTTAATTTGAGTTTGTGAATCAACTTTTCTTTTGCTTGTTTGAATTGTCAAACGAAGTGCAACGGGGAAGAAAACCACACTTCCCACGGTGAGTTGTAATCCAAACATTTTCGCGGTCTCCTGTTTAATTGCTCAATCACTGTCTGCAAATCCGTTTCGCTCAGCTCGTTGAAGTCAAAGCCCTTCGGAAAATATTCGCGC
>JAFUYE010000031.1 GCA_017470715.1 Selenomonadaceae bacterium | reverse complement strand
TTTACCTTGGTACTTACGAAAAAGCTTTGGAACTGTTCGAACAAGTTTTGCCTTTGTACAAGAAAGTTCTCGGCGACGAACATCCCAAAACAATCACTGCCATGAATAATTTGGCGAATTCATTGTATTACCTCGGTCGTTACGACGAATCGTTGGAACTGCGGGAACAAGTTTTATCATTGAGCAAGAAAAATTCGGCGATGAACACCCCGAAACGAAATCAATCCTCAAACTGCGCGACAAAATCTTAAGCGACGTTGACAGAATCAGCGGCGTTAATTATGATTGACGGACGCAAAGGGAGGAATTTAATTTGGAAACTTTAACTGGCATGGAACGCACGCATCATTGCGGCGAGATTCGTAAATCGGACGTTGGCGCGCAGGTTCAACTTGCGGGCTGGGTTTCACGTCGTCGCGACCACGGCGGCTTGATTTTTGTCGACATGCGCGACAGAAGCGGACTTGTGCAGATTGTCTTCGACGGCTCGACCGAAGGACTTGACTTCAGCAAAGCCGAAACGCTCCGCAACGAATTTGTTATCGGTGTTCGCGGCAAAGTTCGTGCGCGTTCCGAAGATACCGTCAATCCGAAAATGGCGACCGGCGAAGTTGAAATTCTCGTCGAAGAATTGCGCGTCCTCAACAAGGCGAAAACTCCGCCGTTTTACATTCAGGACGGTGTTGACGTTGATGAAAATGTTCGTCTGCGTTATCGCTATCTCGACTTGCGCCGCCCCGAAATGCAACAGAATATTATCTTGCGTCACCGCGTCACGAAAATCATGCGCGACTATCTCGACGAAAATGGTTTTCTTGAAATCGAAACGCCGATGTTGTGCCGTTCGACGCCCGAAGGTGCCCGCGACTTTTTGGTACCCAGCCGCGTCAATCCGGGACAATTTTACGCTCTGCCGCAGTCACCGCAGATTTTCAAGCAACTGTTGATGGTCTCCGGCTTTGAAAAATATTTCCAAATCGTTCGCTGTTTCCGCGACGAAGATTTACGCGCCGACCGTCAACCCGAATTCACGCAACTTGATATTGAAACGTCGTTCCTCAACCAAAATCAAATTTTGACGCTAATGGAAGGTCTCGTTAAAAAAATTTTTGAGACGACGCTTGACGTGAAAGTTGAAACGCCGTTCCTGCGCATGAGTTGGGATGAAGCAATGACGCGTTTCGGTTCCGACAAACCCGATTTGCGTTTCGGCATGGAACTGCAGGACATTTCGGAATTCGTCAAGGGCTCGGACTTTAAAGTTTTCAACAGCGTCCTTGAAAACGGCGGACAGGTCAAAGTTATTCGCGTCGACGATTATGCCGACATTCCCCGCCGCGAACTTGACGGGCTTGTCGAATACGTCAAAATTTACGGCGCGAAAGGTTTGGCGTGGATTCAGTACAGCAAAGACGGCATCAAGTCTCCGTTCAAGAAATTTTACAGCGACGAAACTTTTGAGCAAATCAAGCAGGCGACAGGTTGCAAGACGGGCGATTTACTTTTGGTCGTCGGCGATAAAGCGTCGGTCGTCGCGCAGGCTCTCGGCGAATTGCGTTTGGAAATGGCGCGTCGTCGGAACTTGATTGACCCGAACAAACTTTGTTTCCTTTGGGTTGTCGATTTCCCGATGTTTGAATACGTCGAAGAGGACAAGCGTTATAAAGCAATGCATCACCCGTTCACCGCGCCGCGTGAGGAAGATATTGACTTGCTGTTGACCGCGCCCGAAAAAGTCAAGGCGAACGCCTATGACATTGTTTTGAACGGCGTCGAAGTCGGCGGCGGCAGCTTGAGAATTTACCGCAGTGACTTGCAGGAAAAAGTTTTCGAGGCGATTGGTCTTACGCACGAAGAAGCGCACGCGAAATTCGGTTTCCTTATGGACGCGTTTGAATATGGCACGCCTCCGCACGGCGGAATTGCTTTCGGGCTTGACAGATTGGTTATGTTGATGGCACAACGCAAATCGATTCGCGACGTGATTGCCTTCCCGAAGACACAAAGCGCGATTGACCCGATGAGCCATGCACCGTCGGAAGTCGACGAAAAACAGTTGCGCGAACTGTCGATTAAGACGGCTGTCAAAAAGAAAGTTGCTCCGCAAAGTTGACCGCTCGCGGATTGATTGACAACGCAACGCAAGTGTGATAAATTATTTTCACACGATAAGAAAATATCACGTCAGATGCTGACCACATTAACACGAACGAAAACCCCCGCGCAGATTTGGGAGAACTGCACGGGGGCTTCGTTTTGCCTTAACCGCCGGGAGTTGCGATTAATCAAGGGCATCTGGAATGAACAACGCCTGCTACTTTTTGAGCCAACGGTCGTAAATGTAATTTCCGATGATAGAGGAAACCACACCGACTGCCAGCGACACGATAATGCTAACCACAATAACACCTCCTCTCGTTGGAAGTTCTGCTGTGGTGTTTGAGAGGAAGTAGCATCGGCGCGATTATACCAGAAAAAATTGCCCCGCTCAATCTAACGGGATTTTTTTTGCGAACGTTTAAAAGTTGTGGTAAATTGTCGTCAAAATCTTTTGGAGGTGAACGCCTTGACGATTGATGAACTGCTGGAAAAATATCGCGCCGAAGAACTTTCAACGCACGGACTCGGCACGAAATTTGAACGGCTCATGAAAAATTTTTTGTTGACTTATTCGGCATGGCGCGGGAAATTTTCCGAAGTGTGGTTGTGGAATGATTTTCCTTTCCGTGACGAACTCGGCGGCAAAGATTTGGGCATCGACATTGTTGCCAAAACCGTCGACGATAAATTTTGGGCTGTGCAGTGCAAATTCTACGCCGAAATCACAATCGTTACAAAACCTGTTGTCGATTCGTTTGTCTCGGAGGCGACAAGAACTTTCGACGGCGGCAAAACTTTTTCCACGTTCGTTTGGATTTGCACGACGGACAAATACACCGATAACGCTCTTGAAATGTTCAAAGGTCGTTCCGTCGAAGTCAAAAAAATCGACATGGAACGTTTGCGGAAAGAACAAATCGATTGGGAAAAACTCGACGCGGGACTTTCCGGCAAGGCGGCAAGACTTCCACGTGAACTGCGCGACTATCAACGCAAAGCAGTCAACAACGCCCGCGAATATTTTTTGACGGAAGGCAATACCCGCGGACAACTTATCATGGCGTGCGGAACCGGTAAAACTTTCACCGCACTGAAAATCGCCGAAAATCTCGCACCCAACGGAAAAATTTTGTTTCTCGTGCCGTCAATTTCCCTGCTAAGTCAAACGCTCGACGAATGGGCGGCAAATTCCGAACTGCCTATTAAAGCTGTCTGTGTTTGCTCCGACACCACCGCCGCAAAAGTTGACGACGAAATTACCGTGGAAAATTTACCTCTTGAAGCGATGACCGACGCCGAAAAAATTTCCAAAGCCTTCAAAAAATTTCAAGGCAACGGGCTGAAGATTGTTTTTTCGACGTATCAATCAATCGAAGTAGTTCACAAGCTCAACGAAACTTTTGACTTGGTTATCTGCGACGAAGCACACAGAACCGTTTCCGTGCTCAACACCCGCGAACGCCAAAAAATTTCCGCGCAGAAAAATTCCGTGCTCGGCGAACACTCGGTATTTACCGCCGTTCACGACGACAAAATCATTCGCGCCAAACGCCGTATTTACATGACAGCAACGCCGAAACTTTTTAAAACCGACGCAAAAAAATCTGCTGCCGAAAAAGATTTAACCGTTTGGTCAATGGACGACGAAAAAATTTTCGGCAAACGCGAACCGATTTTCAAAATTACTTTCGCCGAAGCCGCAGTTCTCGGTTATCTGTCCGAATACAAAGTTTTGATCTTCACCATTGCCGAAACTTCGCTGACCGAAAAACTTCGTCGTTCAATTAACGACAAAGATGACGCGCTTAAAATTGACGCCGCATTAAAAATCGTCGGCTCGATTCAGGCGTTGTCCAAAAAACTTGACGAAAAATCTGCGCGGCTCGTCCTTGCCGACGACCCGAATCCGCTGATGCACACCGCCGTTGCCTTTTGCAGCAGTATCGACGAAGCCGAATATTTCAAGAACGAATTTCCGAAAGTGCAGGAACAATTTCTCGCCGACAAGTCCGAAGCCGAAAAAAATTCTTTCGTCAACATACACGCCGATTTCGTCTACGGCTCGCGCAAAAACGGCAAAAAAAGTTATTCAATGCCTGCCGCCGAACGCGCCAACAAGTTACACAAACTCAAAAACACTCCAATCGACGGAAATGCTTGCGAAATTTTATTCAACGTCCGTTGTCTGAGTGAAGGTGTCGACCTTCCCGCCCTTGACGCCGTGATTTTTATGGCATCGAAAAAATCTCAAGTCGAAATTGTTCAGGCTGTCGGGCGCGTCATGCGTATGCCACAAGAAAATTCCGATTACAAAAAAAAATTCGGCTACATAATTATTCCCGTCGTCGTGCCGCTGAACAAATCACCCGAAGACGCACTCGACCGCAACGAAGAATTTGGCGACGTTTGGAAAATTATCAACGCCCTGCGCGCTCACGACGAATCAATGAACATTGAAATTGAACGCATTCGCAACACCGGCAACAGCGACAAAATTTTGATCAAGCCGCCGCAACTGCCGCCGTCCGAAAATGTTTCCGATACGAAAAAACCCGTGCAACTTACGCTGTTCGATTTTATTCGTTACGAAGATTTCAGCGCAAAAATTTATGCCCGCATGGTTGAGCACGTCGGCAATCGTTTGTATTGGATTCAGTGGGCGCACAAAATTGCCGAGATTGTCGAACGACATACACGCCGAATCACCGAATTAATAAGCGTTGAGGGCGAACACAAACGCGCTTTCGACGAATTTATTTTCGGCTTGCGAAAAAATTTAAATCCCGCCGTCACGACTGCCGAAGCCGTCGAAATGCTTGCTCAACATCTCAGCACGCGTCCCGTTTTCGATGCTCTGTTTGAAAATTATTCTTTCGCCGAAAAAAATCCCGTGTCGCAGTCCATGCAAAAAATTCTTGAGCAACTTGAAGGCGACGGCATGACCAAAGACCGCGAAACTTTTGAGCGACTGTATCGGCACGTCCGCGAAAGTTGCTCGAACATGGGTGACGCCGAAAGTCGTCAGCGAATCATCAATCACATTTACAATGACTTTTTCCAAATCGCATTTAAGAAGACTTCCGAAAAACTCGGTATCGTCTACACGCCCGTCGAAGTCGTCGATTTCATTTTGCGTTCCGTTGACGCCGTGTTGAAAAAACATTTCGGGCGCAACCTCACCGACAAAGGCGTTCACATTATCGACCCGTTCACCGGCACCGGCACTTTCATTACGCGATTGATTCAAACCGGCTTGATTCGCAAAAAAGATTTGTTCAACAAGTATCTGAACGAACTGCACGCCAACGAAATTGTTTTGCTTGCCTACTACATTGCCGCCGTCAACATCGAAAACGCTTACCACGCCGCACTTGCCGCCGAAGGTTACGCGCCGTTCGAGGGAATCTGTTTCACCGACACTTTTCAGCTTTACGAACTCGGTCAACAATCTCTGCCGCTTAAAGGCGTCATGCAGGAGAATTCCGCTCGCGTCAACGCTCAGAAGTCCACGCGCATTGAAGTTATCGTAGGCAACCCGCCGTATTCTGTCGGACAAACTTCAGCCAACGACAACAATCAAAATCAGAAGTACAAAAAGCTCGAAGACCGAATCTCCGCAACTTACGCGAAGTTCACCGACGCCACGAATAAAAATTCGCTTTACGACAGTTACATCAAGGCATTTCGTTGGGCAAGCGACCGAATCGGCGAACACGGCGGAATTATCGGTTTCGTCACCAACGCGGGCTGGCTTGACGGTGCGGCTATGGACGGCTTGCGAAAATGTTTTGCCAAAGAGTTCAGTGCGATTTATGTTTTCAACCTGCGCGGCAATGCCCGTACACAAGGCGAACTTCGACGTAAAGAATCGGGCAACGTTTTCGGCGGTGGGTCACGCGCTCCCGTTGCGATAACGATTTTGGTTAAGTCAGGAACCAGGAACCAGGAACCGGGAACTAGTACGGACAATTCACCAGTTCCTAGTTCCCAGTCCCTAATCTACTACCGTGACATCGGCGACTATCTCACCCGCGAACAGAAGCTTGACATAATCAATCGCACGCCCGACGTTTTGAGCGACGGTTTCAACGTCATCACGCCGAACGACAAAGCCGACTGGATTAATCAGCGCGGAAATCTCTTTGAAACGTTCATTCCGTTGCACGATTTACAAATTCCGCTATTTCGGAAAACGTTCATTGCACGTTCAAATGGGCTAAAAACCGGTCGTGACACGTGGATTTACAATTTTTCACGCTCAAAACTCGAAAAAAACGTTCAAACTACGATTGAGTTCTATAATTCGCACGAACCGACCGAAATTGACCCGAAAAATTTTGTTTGGGACGATTTAGCACGTCAAAATAAAAATCGCGGCGTAAAAATCGAATTTGACGCCTCAAAAATCGTCGACAGCATGTATCGACCGTTTTGCAAGCAAAATTTGTACTTCGACGAGGTTTTGAACCAGCGACGCTACCAAATGCCGAAATTTTTTCCGACGGGACGCGAAGACAACCTTTTAATCTGTGTGTCGGGTATCGGCGGCGAAAAAGAACTGTCGACGATTATCACGGACAAAATTATCGACCTTAACGCTTTGCATTCGGGCACGCAATGTTTTCCGCTGTATGTGTACGCTGAACGAAAGCAGGGAAATTTATTCGGCGACAATCACGAGCGGCGCGACGGCATTACCGATTGGATTTTGCAACGTGCACGGGAAAAATACGGCGATTCGAGCTGTAAGCTTGAAGCTTTAAGCTTTGAGGAAAATTCGTCGTCCCTTAAAGCTCAAAGCTCAAAGCTCAAAGCTGCCAACGAACGCGCCATTACGAAGGAAGACATTTTTTACTACGTCTACGGATTTTTGCACCTGCCCGCTTATCGAAAAGATTTTTCCGACGAGCTGAAAAAATCTTTGCCGCGAATCATTTTGGTTGACGAGCCGGAAAAATTTTGGGCGTTGTCGAAAGCCGGTCGCGCTCTTGCCGAAATTCATCTGCACTACGAAAGTCAGCCGCCCGCTGAAGTGCAATTAGAAATTAGGAATGAGGAATTAGGAATTGAAGTTTTCCGCGTTGACAAATTGCGCCTGTCGAAGGACAAGACGACTTTGCAGTACAACGAACACATCACGATAAAAAATATTCCGCCGCGCAGTTTTGATTACGTCGTCAACGGGCGCAGTCCGCTTGAATGGATAATTGACCGCTATCAAGTCAAAACCGACAAAGCGAGCCGGCTTGTCAACGACGCGAACGCATGGGGCATTGAGCACGACAATCCGCGCTACATTTTGGATTTGATTTTGAGTTGTATCACGGTGAGCCTGAAAACTTTGGACATCGTCGACAACCTGCCCGAAATCGAGTTCAAAGCTTGAAAAAATTTTCGCGACTGATACAATAGCCGACAGATTGGGGGAATTTTTATGCAACCGGCAAAGAAAACAAACATTAAGCCGCCGATTCGCCCGTCGCTCAAAGTCTTGAACAAAAAGACGACCAAACAAATGTTTGAGGAATTTTACGGCAAACCTTACGACGAAATCACCGAACAAGACATAGGCGCAGGCGAAGAAATTGACTTCGGCGAAGACGTTGGCGGGGAAGTCGAATTCAAAGCTTGAAAAAATTTTTTGGGCGATTTATAATGCGCACAGCAAAACTTTCGGCATTTGTCGGGGGTTGCGCCATATCAGCGCAGTTAGTGCTCAATCATTATCCTTGAAAAAAAGTTTCTGCGCAAAAAACACATTGTTCACAATTGTCACAAAGCAAAAACCCCCGATTATGTCTGTTGGCGACAGACTATCGGGGGTTGCGCTATATCAGCGCAGTTAGTGCTCAATCGTTATCCTTGAAAAGATGTTTGAGCACGTCGTAGATGAAACGTATAATGACGCCCTCCACGATTTTTTTCCAGAATTTACGCACGTTGTTCACGCTTGTCACCTCCTTCCCTGAACTTTGGGTTCGGAGTCGGATAACGACAAGCGCATTTTACAGCGTGCAATAAAAATTTTCAACAAAAAAGCCTCGACGCGAAGTCGGGGCGATTTTTTTATTGGAACTGCCGGAAATTATTCGGCAACTCAAGTTTGATTGTAATCGGCGCGGACATATCGAGTAATCGTTTCAAAAAGCCCGGCTTCGGTGTCGTGTCGGTTATGGAGAAATCTTTTCTGTCGCCGTGAAGAATTTCGGTCATCAAAAAAGTCAACGCGTCGTCTTCGGTGCCGAGTTTGTCGATAAGATTGTTTTCAAGCGCGGTGCGAGCGTCCAAAACTCTGCCGTCCGCCAATTCTTCGAGATTCGTTGCGTTCGGTCGCGTGAGCTTTATGAAGTTGATAAATTCTTCGTGAGCCTGTTTGACGAGCGTTTCAAGGTAATTTTCTTCGTCGGGCGTCATTTCGCGGAAAGGACTGCCCAAATCTTTCATCTTGCCGGATTTAATTGTTTTGAACGCGACGCCGAATTTTTTTGACAGCTCCTGATAGTTCGGCAAAACCATAATCACGCCGATTGAGCCGGTCCAAGACATTGTGTTAGCGAAAATATAATTCGACGCGGCGGCAACCATGTACGCGCCCGAACAAGCACTGTCGCCAATCGACGAGACGACGGGAACTTTTTTCCGTAAATTTAAAACCAGTTTCGCAATTTCTTCACTTGTGGCGGCGGCACCGCCCGGCGAATTTATTTTCAACAGAATGCCTTTGTAATCGTCCTTGTTCGTGCGATTGACTTCAAGCAACGAGCTTTTTAATTTTTGCAGGGAATTATCGCCGCTGAATTTTGACGTGCTGTCGGTTATTTCGCCGTTCAGATAGAGTTTCAAAATTTTTTTGCGAGAGAACATGCCCATTGATAAAACCTCCTAACGAACTTGATTGACGGCGCAGGCATTTTACCACGCGGGAAAATTTTTATCAAAGCTTTGAAAATTTTTCGGGACAAGTTCAGTTCACAAAAAAAAATCCCCCGATTTTTATTCGAGGGATTTTTTTCTGTTGACGAAAGCTTTTTCATTGCAACAAACCCAAAACAGCCGATTGATTTTGGTTTGACTGCGCGAGCATTGCTTGAGCGGCTTGCGACAGGATATTGTTTTTGGTGTAGTTGGCCATTTCTTTTGCCATATCGGCATCGCGGATTGTCGATTCGGAATTCGTGACGTTGTCGCTCATGATTGAGATATTCGAGTCGGTGTATTCCAATCTGCTGAGCCATGCGCCCAAATCCGTCGCTTCGTTGAGCGCGTATTTAATGGCAGTGTCAATGACGTCGATTGCGGCGAGGGCATTATCTCTGGTTGTGACTTCGGTACCGTTCAAACCCAAATCTTTGACTTGCATGCTGTTGATATAGACGTGGACTCGTTCTCCGGATTGCGTGCCATGATGAATAACCAGAGGCATTTTCACTTTGTTTTTGATTGCCGGCTCAATGGCGGTTTGACCTTCATCGGGCATAGGATTCGGAATTGTTCCGTCCAGAAATTGCAAGTCAAGATTGTCACTTTTGATGAACAGAATTTTTGATGGGTCGGCGGGGTCGCGTGCAATTCGCAAGTCGTGTTGCGGATCGATTGCGGTATTTTCGGGCGTGTTTCGGTCGCCGCCGCTTCCGATAGCACCCGCGTGTTTGAGAATTCCCTGAAAGATTGCTTCGGGCAGTTAGTTTGCCTGCGACACGTCTTTAACGCCGATAATAAATTCTCGCGCAAGATAGTTGTCCGAGTTTGAATTTCTGTTGTAAGAGGATTCGTCGACACCGATTGACGCGTCGAACATTACGTTTATGTATTGCGAACAACCACCGCACAAAATCGTAAATCCTTGTTGATGTAAACATTCGGGGAAAGGCATTGTCGGATTCAGCGTGTCGAAGTTGAGTTCAGCCGCGAATTGAACTCGGTGCGATGTTGTGGCAGTGCCGCGCCCCGCTGCTGTCCAAGCATCCGCCCAAGTCCAAGCCCTAGAAGTCGTGCTTGTCATTTTAAAACTTTGGTCGGCAGTGAATGCCCATTTTCCCCAACCGCCGTTTTGCATATTGCTTGAATTGGAGGCATTGTATCTTGGTGTGAAATTGACGGTTATCGACGAGTTAAAGTTGGTGTTCAAACCACCGCTACCGGGCATAACGAATTCGGTTGTGCGACCGTACCTGCCGTCGAGGAGAACTTTTCCGTTGTAATTCGTTCCCAAAGCGATTTCGTCAATCGTTGCCGTTCGCGAATCGAATTCTTTTTGAATTGTTCGGCGGTCTTCTTCGGTGTTAGAGTCGTTGGCGGAATTTATTGCCAGTTCTTTCAGGCTGCGTAATTCTTGAACTATTTGGTCTACGCCGCGTTCTGCTATCCGTAAAATTGCAGAGCCGTTTTGCACATTTTGATCGTCTTGAGTAAGTGAGCGAATTTTTTCGCACATTCTCTCGCTTATTGCATAAGACGAAGCATCGCCGTCACCCGCGCTGGTCAGTCTTTCGCCTTTTGAGAGTTTTGAAAGTGCCTTGCCCAATTTGTTAATGTTCTTGTTGAGTTGTCCGAGTGACATTTGAGCCGTCGAATTGTTCAATACGCTCATTGCCATAAATATTACCTCCTTGTAACCTCTTCCGTTGCCTCAAGTTGAAACTCTTACGAAGTTTATTATACATAAAATCGACTGAAACACAATAACGCTTAATTTTTTGTTGGCGAAAATTTTCAATGTGACCCGTTCAAACAGACATTTTTTTCGTTGACGAAAAATTTTCCGTCGCGCAGATTTTTCGCGTCCTGACGCGGTTTTTGACTTTGATAAAAAAGTTACAGCCAAACTAGCAGTTGTGCATAAAGGTCGCGTCATTACGGGCTTGACAAGCATTTTTGGCAATGATAATATTACGCCGCTTTTGAACAGGCACGAAAATTTTGGAAGGAGGTGGGCGCATGCCAACCATTAATCAGTTAGTGAGAAAAGGTCGTCAGAGCCTCGAAGAAAAATCGACGGCTCCGGCACTGAAGGATTGCCCGCAGAAACGCGGTGTATGCACCCGCGTTTACACGACGACGCCCAAGAAACCGAATTCGGCACTTCGTAAGGTTGCGCGTGTTCGCTTGACCAACGCCATTGAAGTAACTGCATACATTCCCGGTATCGGGCACAACTTGCAGGAACACAGCGTTGTTTTGATTCGCGGCGGCCGCGTCAAGGATTTGCCGGGTGTTCGCTATCATATTATTCGCGGCTCCCTCGATACCGCCGGCGTGCAAGACCGCAAGCAGTCGCGTTCCAAATACGGCGCGAAGAAAGCCAAAGCCAAGAAAAAATAAGCTTTAAGCTGTCAGCTTTAAGCTTTTAGGAAAGTCATCATTAAAGCTTAAAGCTAAAAGCTCACCTAAGGAGGAGCAGAAATGCCGAGAAAAGGTTCTGTGCCTAAACGTGACGTTCTGCCGGATCCTGTCTATCATTCAAAGACGGTTGCGAAATTCATCAATAAAGTCATGTTGTCGGGCAAAAAAAGTGTTGCTCAACGCGTGGTGTATGACGCCTTCGAAACCATTCGCGAAAAAACGGGCAAAGATCCGCTGGAAGTTTTCGAGACGGCACTGAAAAACGTTATGCCGGTTTTGGAAGTTCGCGCTCGTCGTGTCGGCGGTGCAAACTATCAAGTTCCCGTCGAAGTTCGCCCCGACCGTCGCCAGACGTTGGGAATTCGTTGGCTGGTAAATTATGCCAGACTTCGCGGCGAAAAAACCATGGACGCCAGACTTTCGGGCGAACTCATGGACGCGGCGAACAATACCGGCGCATCAATCAAGAAAAAAGAAGACACCCATAAAATGGCCGAGGCCAACAAAGCGTTCGCGCATTATCGCTGGTAAGGAGTTTTCAAAGTGTCAAGAGAGTTTTCACTGGAAAAAACTCGCAACATCGGTATTATGGCGCACATCGACGCGGGCAAGACGACTACCACCGAGAGAATTCTTTTTTACACGGGTGTCAATCATAAACTCGGTGAAGTCCACGAAGGCGCGGCGACAATGGACTGGATGGCTCAGGAACAGGAACGCGGCATAACGATTACGTCAGCGGCGACAACCTGTTTTTGGAAAGGTCATCGAATCAACATTATCGACACGCCCGGTCACGTCGATTTCACGGTTGAAGTTGAACGTTCTTTGAGAGTCCTTGACGGCACGGTTGCAGTTTTGACTGCACGCGGCGGCGTCGAACCGCAAACCGAAACTGTTTGGCGGCAAGCGGAAAGATACAACGTCCCGCGCATGGCCTATGTCAACAAAATGGACATCACGGGCGCGGATTTCTATCACGTTATTCAAATGATGCGCGACAGACTCCACACAAACGCCGTGGCAATTCAACTGCCGATTGGCGCGGAAGATACCTTCAAAGGCATTATCGACCTCGTCAAAATGGAAGCGATTGTTTACGAAGACGACTTGGGCAAAGTTGCCAACGAAGTCGACATTCCCGCCGACATGCAGGAAATGGCGGAAGATTATCGCGACAAACTTTTGGAAGCCTGCGCGGAACAAGACGATGACTTCATGGAAAAATATCTCGGCGGCGACAAAGTTACCGTCGACGAAATTAAAGCCGTGATTCGCAAGGCAACAATCGATTGCAAAATGACGCCCGTCACCTGCGGCACCAGTTATCGCAACAGAGGCGTTCAACCTTTGCTTGACGCGATTGTCGACTACATGCCTGCGCCGACGGACATCAAAGCGATTGAAGGCGTCAAACCCGACGGCAGTGAGGATTCACGTCCCGCAAGTGACGAAGAACCTTTCGCTGCACTCGCGTTCAAAATTATGACCGATCCTTACGTCGGCAAACTTGCATTCTTCAGAGTTTACAGCGGCTCGCTCAAAAGCGGCAGTTACGTTTACAACTCGACGAAAGGCAAGAAAGAACGTATCGGACGACTTCTCCAAATGCACGCGAACAACCGCAAGGAAATCGATATTGTTTACAGCGGCGACATTGCGGCGGCTGTCGGTTTGAAAGATACGACGACCGGCGACACGCTCTGTGACGAAAATCATCCGATTATCCTTGAGTCAATGGAATTTCCCGACCCCGTCATTTCCGTTGCGGTTGAACCTGCGACGAAAAACGATCAGGACAAAATGGGTATCGCGCTCCAGAAACTTGCCGAAGAAGATCCGACGTTCAGAGTTCGTACCGACGCCGAAACGGGACAAGTCATCATTTCGGGCATGGGCGAACTTCACTTGCAAATTATCGTTGACCGCATGCTCCGCGAATTCCACGTTGACTGCAAAGTCGGCGAACCGCAAGTTGCTTACCGCGAAACGATTCGCAAGTCGCAGAAAGGCGAAGGCAAATTTGTTCGTCAATCGGGCGGTCACGGGCAATACGGTCATTGCTGGATTGAAATTGAGCCGAACGAGACCGGCGCAGGGTTCACCTTTGAAAGCAAAATCGTCGGCGGTGTCATTCCGAAAGAATACATCAACCCGATTGAAGCGGGCATTCGTCAAGCAATGGAAAACGGTGTACTTGCCGGTTATCCGATTGTCGACGTGAAAGCAACCGTTTACGACGGCAGTTTCCACGAAGTCGACTCTTCCGAAGCGGCATTCAAAATCGCTGGATCCATGGCGTTCAAAGCGGCGGCGGAAAAAGCCAAACCCGTTTTGCTTGAACCGTATGTTAAAGTTGAAGTCACCGTTCCCGAAAATTACATGGGTGACGTTATCGGCGATTTGAATTCGCGTCGCGGCAAGATTGACGGTATGGAACCGCGCAACAATCTGCAAATTATTCATGCGTTCGTTCCGCTGTCGGAAATGTTCGGTTACTCGACCGACCTGCGTTCCAAAACTCAAGGACGCGGCACCTACTCAATGGAAGTCGCTTACTACGATGAAGTTCCGAAATCCATTTCGGAAACCATTGTTGCGAGATACAAAGGCGAATCGGTTTAAAACCGTCGCCGACACATCAGAAAAAATTTTTTTACGAATTAAGGAGTGTTTACTTAAATGGCAAAACAGAAATTTGACCGCAGCAAACCCCACGTTAACATTGGTACAATCGGTCACATCGACCACGGCAAGACTACTTTGACGGCTGCCATTACCAAAATTCTCTCGGAAAAAGGTTTCGCCAAATACGAATCCTATGAGAATATCGATAAGGCTCCGGAAGAACGCGAACGCGGTATCACGATTAACACCGCTCACGTCGAATACGAAACCGAAAAACGTCACTATGCTCACGTCGACTGCCCCGGTCACGCCGACTATATCAAAAACATGATTACCGGTGCGGCACAGATGGACGGAGCAATTTTGGTTGTTGCTGCTTCTGACGGTCCTATGCCTCAGACTCGCG
>JAFUYE010000030.1 GCA_017470715.1 Selenomonadaceae bacterium | reverse complement strand
GATTGAGTTTGTCGCAAATGACGTTGACGCATCAAATGGCGCGATTAATACTCGTCGAACAAATTTATCGGGCGTTCAAAATCAACAGACACGAACCGTATCATTGGTAAGGGACAAGGGACAAGGGACAAGAAAAAAACTTCTCCCTTTTCTCTTGTCCCTTTTCCCTTAAAAGGAGTGAAATTTTTCATGGCGATTTGGAAATTGAAACCTACCTGCAAAGATTACGTTTGGGGCGGACGGCGGCTTGTCGACGAATTCGGCATGGACGGCGGCGAAATCTGCGCGGAAGCTTGGATGTTGTCCGCACACCCCGACGGTGCCTCGACAATCGTCAACGGCTCGTTTGCGGGGCAAACTCTTGCCGACGCGTTGAAAAGTCACGCGGAATTTTCGGGCACGAACTGCCGGCGTTTCGGCGAATTCCCGATTTTGATTAAGTTCATCGACGCGAAACAAAATCTTTCCGTGCAAGTTCACCCGAACGACGATTACGCTTTGGCGCACGAAAATCAGCTCGGCAAAAATGAAATGTGGTACGTTATCGACGCCGAAGAAAATGCGCAACTTTACTGCGGCGTCAACAAAAAAATTTCCCGCGACGAATTTGCCGCACGAATCAAAGACAATTCGCTCGTCGAAGTGCTTCACGCCGCGAAAGTTCACAAAGGCGACACGTTTTACATTCCCGCAGGAACGATTCACGCGGTCGGCAAAGGAATTTTGCTCGCCGAAATTCAGCAGAGTTCAAACGTCAGCTATCGCGTCTTCGATTACGGCAGAAACCGCCCGTTGCATATCGCGCAGGCTCTCGACGTGACGAATTTGACGCCGTTCGACACACGCGGCAAAAGTTATCCGCACGTTGCGGCTTGCGAAGATTTTGTTGTCGACAAGTTAGATCTTGACGGAAAAATTTTTTCGCGGGCTTCGGGCACGGTCGGCGAAGAAACTTTTTTGAGCGTGTTGATTCTCGGCGGCAATGGCGAAATTTCTTGTGGCGACGAAAGTTTTCATTACCGCAAAGGCGATTCGTTTTTCTTGACGGCGGGCGCGGGCGATTGGGAAATTCACGGCAAATGCGACGCGCTGTTGACCGTCGTGCCCTGATTTCGTCATGGGAAAAATTTTTGACGCTTATCAATGTGTCGGACGGCTCGCGAAACTTTATGACGCAATGTTGACGAATTCGGGCTTGCCGGCACGATTGGCGTTGAAATTTTTTTGGGGATTGGACAGCACTGCTTACGAAAAATTTTTGGCACAGGCATTCGCGGGCATTCCGAAAAATTTTTGCGGGCGACTGCTTGAAGTTCCCGTCGGCACGGGCGTTTTATCGTTGCCGATTTATCAAAAACTCACGGGCGCAGAAATTTTTTGTGTCGACTTGTCGGACAAAATGCTTGACGTTGCAAAATCGCGGGCTGTCAAAATGAATCTGCGCGACGTGAAATTTCTTCAAGGCGACGTGACAGCTTTGCCGTTCGCGGATGAAACTTTCGACTTGGTTTTGTCGGTCAACGGCTTCCACGTTTTCCCCGACAAAATTTCTGCGCACGCGGAAGTTTTTCGAGTCTTGAAACGCGGCGGAATTTTTTGCGGCTCGGTTTACGTCACGGGTGAAAATCGTCGGACGGATTTTTTCGTCAAAAATTTTTGTGAACGTTACGGATTTTTTTCTCCGCCGTATGACACGCCGTCGACTTTGGAAAAATTTCTGAGCGAAAAATATTCCCGTGTCAAAATTACGCACGTCAAATCATTTGCGGGCTTTGTCTGCGTCAAATAAAAAAATCCCTCCACGCGGAGGGAAATTTTTTTTACAGCACGTCAGCGAAATGCGGTCGCAACTTTTTGAAACACCACGCGCCGACAAACATCACGACGCCCGTAACCGCCCAAAAATAAATCGTCTGGTACTGGTGTTGCCAAAACCATTCGTTGTAAATAAAACTTTGGCGGTAACCTTCAACCAGATAATACGCGGGATTGAGCTTCAAAATAAATTGAAACTGTTCGGGCACCATGTTTAAATTCCAAAAAATCGGCGTGCCCCAAAATCCGAACTGCAAAATCATGCCGACGAATTGTCCCACGTCGCGCAGAAAAACTGTCAGCGAACTTGTCAGCCAACTCAAGCCGAGCACAAGGCACGTCATCGCGAAGAAATAATAAATTATTTGCAGGTTGTAAATCGAGACGCTGTAACCGTAAATCGCGAACATGGCGAACAGCACCGCTACGAAAAAAATATGCACGACGAACGCGGACGAAATTTTTACAATCGGCAACAGTTCCACGCGAAAAACAATTTTCTTGACGAGGAACGCGCTTTCAATGACGGAATTCGTCGCGCTCTGAATACTTTCGCTCAAAAAAAACCACGGGAACATTCCGCACACGAGCCACAGAATAAACGGGAAATCATTGACGGGCATCGCTTTAAAGCCGACTTGAAAGACGAACCAGAAAATCAGCACGGTGACTGTCGGTTGAATGAACGCCCAAAGAATTCCCAAATACGAGCCGAGATAACGTTGGCGGAAATCGCGCTTGGTCATCTGCCACAAAAGTTTTCGATTGCTCACGAGTGCACGAATCAAGCCGATTAATGCGCGCAATGGTTTCATAAAATTTTCTCCTTGCGATTTGAATTTCAGCCAATGATATAAAATCGGCAAGGGAATGTAAACGAAAATTTTTCACTGCTCCGAATCGGGCGCGTAAGTCAACGTTTTTTTCAAGCCGGTCAAGCAGTCAAAATATTTCGCGGCTGTTGATTAAAAAACTTTCGCAACTTCGCTGACGTTATTCCAAACAAAACTAAGGGCTGTTGGCAAATTAATCAGCGTCAATCAGAGGCCGCACAGGACGTGCGGCCGCCCGTGGTATTTCGCGTGATGCGAAATGCACGGGCACAACAACGCACGATTTCGCAGACGTTCGAACAGCGATAACGTAGCCGCCCCACGCGTAGTGGCGATTTTCTTTGCTACTTTCTTTCATCGCTGAAAGAAAGTAGATTCTAAAAATCAAAATCGCCGAATCAGCCGAATCGCAGCGATAACGCTCGACAGTTTACCGACAACCCCTACCAGCGCAGTTTTCGTTGCCACGCCAGCAAATCTTTTTTGCTCAGCGGCAAATCAATCGACTGCCCGTTGTCGTAATAAAATTTCACGCGAACTTCTTTGGCAATGAGTAAATCTTTTAAGCTCGATTTCGGCAGGTGAACAAAAAATTTATTTTCGTTGCGCAAACCTTTGGAAGTCTGCTTCGTGATAATATCCAACTCCCACGGCGCGCCGTCCGTGAAAAGTATCGCCTTGTTTAAAAGTTTCGACTTGTCGTAACGATAATCCCACAAGCTGAGCGTTGCGCTTTCCCAATTTCCGTCGCCGTCGCGTGCAACTTGAAATTCCGTCGCCGCGTACTTGTCCAGAGTGTCGGCTTCGCGGTGGTCGTAATGCCAAGTGTAGCTTGCGCCGAAAATTCCTAACAGAATCAGCGAAACGCCCACTCCGAACAAAATTTTTTGCATGACCAACCTCCGCTTTTGCTTTACATTTCGCTCGTTCTTATAGTACAATACGTGCAGTGCATTTTTCAATAATTTTTTCGGGGGGAGTTCCTTATGCTCAGGCCGCGTTTTGAAGACGAAGAAGAAGTTTATATTCCGGAGATAGGCGACGACGATTCAGATTTTGACAATGTTCACGACAGAGTTCCTCATTCCAACGCGGGTGTTGCGCTCGGTTGGTCGGCTCTTGAACAGCAGATGTTCGATATGCTTCTTTTGAATCGTTTTGCTGCCGACGATCAGGAATTGCTCGACGAGACGGCGCGCACCATTTCCCGACTGGTTGAAACTTTTGAGGCTCACGAAATCGCCCGAATCATGGCGGTTGCAATGATGTCTTTCCAGCTTGCCGCGTCCGAAGAAAAATCTTTTGAGGACGAATACAACAAGTACCGCGATTATATCAAAAAACATCCCGAAGACGTTGAAGAAATTTAAACGTTCGGCAAGCGGATTGAAACGCACGGCCGCGAAAATATTGCGGCTTATTTTTTTGGAGGTGACGACTTGTCTTTACGTGACGAAATGCTTGAACTGTTTGACTGCACTCGTGTCGAAGAAAGATTTAGCTTAACGAGCAAAATGTTAATAACTATCTCATTGGCGGCTATGCAAAATGCCAATGTGTATATTTTTGCCGAAAATGACCTGCACGTTTACGTTCGGCTGTTTAAAAGTTGGGGTTTGAACGTGCACCGCGTCGTTTGTCCCCGACCGAAAGAATTTCAAAACGTTGACGACGTAGAAATTGTTTCGCCCGAGAGTTTGTTGACGGACACAACACCGCGAAAATTTTTCTTTGTGGATGTTTCGGATGCCGCGATGACTACGTCAGTTCATTTTTTTAATGAAAATATATCGAGTTTAGAATTTTCGAGCGCATATCCGATCGACCCTGAAGAAAAAGCCAGACTGGTGCACAATTCCCCGGAATTCGACACCAACAGCGCGTTTTATTATCAATCGCATAAACGGGAGCTTATGGAGCTGTTCGATTCGCTTGCCGACGAAACTTCCAAACAGGCGTTGTTTCACTATGTCGAAAGTTACGTGAAGAATTGCGTTTATCGCGGCGAACAAAATCCCACGCGTTGGAAATATTTTTTCGGCAGCAAATATGAGCGGCTTTACAAACATCTTGACGGCGAAGTTTGGATTAATTGCGGCGCGAACGTCGGCGATACCGTGTTCCAATATTTGAGCTTCGACTTCAAGCCGAAAAAAATTCTTGCGTTCGAGGGCGATACGGAATTTTATTCGAGCATGTTGAGTAATCTTACGTTGTTGCCACAGGACAAACGTGCACTTGTTGAGCCGATTAACAAAATGATTGATGAGACGACTGACTTTGAAAAAATTCTTCGCGGCGACAAATGCACGCTCATCAATGCCGACATCGAAGGCACGGAATTGCCATTCTTGCACGCGACGGAAAAAATTATCCGTTCCGACCGCCCCGTCATTGCGATTTGCGTTTATCACTTCAAGGAAGATTTGTTGGCTGTGCCGCAGTTCATTCAGTCAATTTGCGACGATTATGTTTATTACCTCAGGAAGTACACTTCGTGGCTCCATTTGCAGAAACAGAATCACGAATTGGTTTTTTACGCCGTGCCGAAAGAACGGGCGTTGCGGTGACAAAAAATTTTTGCGTGCTATAATGACCGCGGTAACTCAAAGTTGCCGTGGTTTATTTTTTTGCATAGATTTTTGGAGTGAAGTTTATGGCAGTAAAATTTTTAAGCGCGGGCGAAAGTCACGGTTCGCGATTGGTGTGCATTTTGGAAGGTCTGCCCGCAGGCGTCAAAGTTTCAAGCGAATTCGTCAACGCCGAATTGAAACGTCGGCAAGGCGGTTACGGTCGCGGCGGTCGCATGAAAATCGAATCCGATACCGTCGAATTTTTGTCGGGAATTCGTTTCGGTGAAACTCTCGGCTCTCCGATAACTTTAAGCGTCGAAAATCGCGATTGGCAAAATTGGTCACAACGCATGAGCGCGGAAGGTCAACCCGTCGGCGAAAAAGTCACCAATGCCCGCCCCGGTCACGCAGACTTGACGGGCGCGGCGAAATATAATCGTGACGACGTGCGCGACATTTTGGAACGTTCCAGTGCCCGCGAAACAACAATGCGCGTTGCGGCGGGTGCTGTCTGTAAAATTTTTTTGCAGGCGTGCGGCGTCGAAATTTCAAGTAAAGTTTTGACTGTCGGTGGTGTCAGCGGTGACGACGAAATTAAAAATCGAATTGACGCGGCGAAATCGGCAGGTGATACGGTCGGCGGAATTTTTGAAGTCAAAGTTTCGGGCGTGCCTGCGGGGCTCGGCAGTCATATTCAATGGGACAAAAAACTTGACGCGAAATTTGCGGCGGCGTTTATGTCGATTCAGGCAGTCAAAGCTGTCGAACTCGGCGACGGTTTTGCCAACGCGCAGAAATTCGGCAGTGAAGTTCACGACGAAATTTTTGTAGGAACTAGGAATCAGGAACCGGGAACTAGTTTACCAATCCCTACTGGTTCCCAGTTCCTAGTCCCTGGTTCCTATAAAATTTTCCGCGAAACAAATCGTGCGGGCGGCTTTGAAGGCGGAATGTCCAACGGCGAAGATTTAATTATTCGTGCCGCGATGAAACCGATTCCCACGTTGATGAAACCGTTGCGAACCGTCGACATTGCCACACATCAACCGACAACCGCAATCAAGGAACGTTCCGACACCTGCGCGATTTGGGCGGCGTCCGTCGTCGGCGAGGCAATGGCGGCTATCGTCACGGCAGATGCGTTCGTCGAAAAATTCGGCGGCGACGCGCTTTGTGATACGCTTGCCAATTTGAAAAATTATCGCAAACGTTTGGCGGAGGATTTCGGCTTATGAAAAACAACGTGATTTTGACGGGCTTCATGGGCACGGGCAAAACCAGTCTCGGCAAAGTTTTGGCAACGAAACTCGGTCGCCCGTTCGTTGACATTGATAAAAAAATCGAATCCGAACAGAAACTTTCCATACCGAAAATTTTTGAGCAATTCGGCGAAGAACATTTCCGTCAGCTGGAAAAATCGGCAGTTCGTGAATTGTGCGAAAAACGCGGGCTTGTCATTGCAACCGGCGGCGGCACCGTCAAGGACGCGGAAAATCTGCAGTTGCTTAAATCTTCGGGGCTTGTGATTTGTTTGACCTGTTCGCCCGAAGAAATTTTATTGCGGACGGCGCGACGCGGTGAACGTCCCGTACTTGACGACGGCGGCAACGAACGACTTGAGACGATTAAACGCCTGCTTGCCGAACGCGAAGAATTTTACGCCCGCGCAGATTATCACGTCGATACAACGGAATGGTCGCCGTTGCAAATTATTGACGACATCTGCAGATATTTGCGGCAGTTCAGGAGTTGATAGCATGGAAATTCGCAAATGTACCGTTGCGGAAGCTGAAATTGTCGGCGAATTTTACGACGGCGTTGTTAAATTCATGAACGACAACAATGTCAATTACACGAAATGGCTTTACAAAATTTTCCCGACAACAAGTTACGCTGTCGATGCGGCGCGGGCGGGTACTCAATTTGTCTGCACGGACGGCGAAAAAATTTTGGCGGCTTTTGTTTTGAATGAAAATCCCGAAGGCGATTACTCGAAAGTTGCTTGGTCGCAAAATTTGGCGGTCGGAGAATTTTTGGTATTGCACGCATTGGCTATCGCGCCCGATTGTCAACGCCGTGGTCTCGGAAAAAAATTCATGGATTTCTGCGCGAGTTACGCCGTCGAAAAAAATTACCGTGCCTTGCGGCTCGATGTTGTTCCGACGAATTTTCCCGCGAAGAAACTTTACGAAGCGTGCGGCTTTAAATTTGTCGGCGCGGCGGACTTGGGACGAACTTTTTTGGGCATTCCGCAATTTTGTTTGTACGAAAGGAATTTGTGATGGAAAAAGTTTTTGTCAATCTCGGCGCGTCGAGTTACGAAATTTTTATCGGCGAAAATATTTTGTCGAATGTCGGCGAATTCGTTGCCGAAAAGTTCACGAAAGTTTTGCTCGTCACGCAGGAAAAAATTTTCGATATGCACGGAAAATCTTTGACGAACGGTCTTGACGCGCAAAAAATTTCTTACACGGTCGCGACAATTCCGGACAGTGAAACTTCCAAAAATCTGCGCGAGGCGGAAAAACTTTACACGCGGGCGATTGAATTCGGGCTTGACCGAAAATCCGTCGTGATTGCGTTGGGCGGCGGCGTCGTCGGCGATTTGGCGGGCTTCGTTGCGGCAACTTTCCTGCGCGGCATCGGGCTGATTCAAATTCCGACAACTTTATTGGCTCAGGTTGATTCGTCCGTCGGCGGAAAAACGGCGGTCAATCACGCGCTCGGCAAAAATTTAATCGGTGCGTTTCACCAGCCCAAAGCGGTTTTCATCGACTTGAATTGTTTGGCGACATTGCCCGAACGCGAAATTAAATCCGGTCTCGGCGAAGTTGTCAAGTACGGCGTCATCAGCGACGAAAAATTTTTCGCTTACCTGGAAGACAACGCCGAAAAAATTTTGCAACGCGACGTTCAAACTTTGGCGCACGTCGTCAAGCGTTCCTGCGAAATTAAAGCTCAAGTCGTCGGCGAAGACGAACGCGAATCCGGTTTGCGTCGGATTTTGAATTTCGGTCACACGTTGGCACACGCGGTCGAGGAGCAAACTCATTACGAAAAATTTCGGCACGGTGAAGCGGTTGCAATCGGTATGGTCGGTGCGGCGCGAATCAGTTGCGAACTCGGCAAAACTTCCGTTGCGAACGTCGAGCGGCTTGAAAAAATTTTGCGACGTTTCGATATGGTGACGACGTGCGACGGGCTTGATTCGGAAAAACTTTATGCCGTGACGTTCCGCGACAAAAAAACCGTTGGCGGCAAAGTCAACTGGGTGCTCATGAAAAATTTCGGCGATGTGGAAATTTCAAGCGACGTGCCCGCGCAGGTTGTCAAAAAAATCTTTGGAGGTTTGTGCGGTGACGAATAAAATTTCAACGACAACATTTGATTTGCGAGGCGGCAAACAAATTGGATGCAACGTCACGTTGCTTTTCGGGAGCTTGTGCAATGGAAATTGAAATTCGCGATGACTTCGACTTAAAAAAAATCGTCGACAGCGGGCAATGTTTCCGTCCGAAAGAAATTCGCGACGGTTGGTTTCGATTTATTGTCGGCGAAAATATTTTGCACATTCGCGAGCGCGGCGAAAATTTTTTCGAGGTTGACTGTTCGGCGGACGATTGGCAACGCGTCTGGGAAAATTATTTCGACTTGCAAACGAATTACGCGGCTATTCGTCGGGACATTGAAATTTTTGCGGCGGGCAAACCCTGCGAAAAATTTCTGCATCAAGCGGCAAATTTCGGCGCGGGCATTCGGATTTTGCGTCAAGCCCCGTTTGAAATGCTAATCAGTTACATCATCAGCCAGCGAAAAAATATTCCCGCAATAAGAAGTTCCGTCGAAAAAATTTGTGAGCGATTCGGGCGGCGTGTCGAAACGAATTTCGGCGAAGTTCAGCTGTTCCCGACAGTCGACGAAATTTCGGGCGCGACGCTTGACGACTTGACGGGGCTTGGACTTGCTTACCGCAAAAATTATATCCTTGCCGCGCTGAAAAAAGTTTCTTCGGGCGAAATTAATTTGGCGGCTTTGGAAAATTTTTCGGACACGGAACTTGTCGACAAACTCAAAACGATTCACGGCGTCGGCGAAAAAATTTCCAACTGTGTCGCGCTGTTCGCATATCACCGCGTCGACCGTGCACCCGTGGACGTGTGGATTGCGCGGGCGATTGAAAACGATTTCGGCGGCGAAAATATTTTTGAAACTTTCGGCAAGAACGCGGGCATTTTGCAACAGTACGTTTTTTACTTCAAGCGTTCCAAACGTTGACACTTGAGCGGCGGTTGTCAAAAAAACTTTCACATGTTAAGCTGTCGAAAAAATTTTTGGGAAGTGAATTCGTTGCTGAAAAAATTTTTCCTGACGCTTGCCGCGATTTTTTTCGTCACGGCACACGCGCACGCCGAAACAATTTTATTCGTCCCGCACGACAATCGACCCGTTTCAAGTCAACAGCCCGCCGAAGTTGTCGCGCAGCTGGGTTACGAAATTTTGATGCCGCCCGAAGAAATTTTGACGCGTCCCGACGAACTTTGGAAATGGCTGAACGAAAATGCGCCGATTTCCGACGCGGCAGTTGTTTCCTCGGATGCGTTGCTTTACGGCGGATTGATTCCGTCGCGTTCGCACGAAATTTCGCGGGAAACCTTGCTGTCACGCGTCGAAAATTTTAAAACTCTGCGCGAAAAAAATCCGTCGTTGCATTTGTATTTGTTCGGCTCGCTCATGCGCACGCCAAGTTTCGGCACGCCCGGCGACATTGAGGAACCCGATTATTACGGGCAATACGGCGGCGATATTTTTCAGTACACGCGGTTGCTCGACAAACGCGAAACTTCCAAGCTCAACCGCAAGGAACAAGTTCAGCTCGAAACTTACGAAAAAAATCTGCCCGCAGATATTTTAAGCGATTGGTTTGCCCGCCGCGAAAAAAATTTGTCCGCGACGAAAAAATTGCTCGACTTCACGCACGCGGGAATTATCGATTATTTCATTATCGGGCGCGACGACAATGCGCCGCTCAGCCAAACTCACCGCGAAAATCTTCAGTTGCTTGCGTACATGAAACAAATCGGCGTCGACAAGACCAAAGCGCAATCGCACGCCGGCATTGACGAATACGCAATGTTGCTTTTGACACGCGCCGTGACCGATTTAAGCGAAACTTTGCCTTTCGTGAACGTGCAATTTAATCGCGGCGTCGGTGAAAAGACAATTCCCGATTTTTCGGACGAACACATTGGCGATTCGATTCGCGACGAAATAATTATCGCGGGCGGCATGTTCGTAAAAAATCCCGAACGCGCCGATTTCGTCTTGCTCGTCAACACCGACCCCAAAGGAAAAACTTTCGAGTTCCACAACAGTTTTCCGCCGCAAGAGTTGACCAAACGTCAGCAAAAATATTTCCGCCGCAACGCAAAAAAATTTTCCGCGCTGGTTGAGGACGCCATTAATAAAAATTTGCCCGTCGGTGTCGCCGATATTATTTGTGCGAACGGTGCCGACAATTTTTTGATGGAAAGTTTGCGCGAAAAAAATTTGCTGTTCAAGTTGCAATCTTATGGCGGCTGGAATACCGCGACGAATACTTCCGGATTTGCGCTCGGCACGGGAATTTTGGCAAAAAAAATGAGCCGCGAATCACGCGACAAATTGCTTGCCCGCAGATTTTTGGACGACTGGGCATATCAAGCGAACGTGCGCACGCAAATTGCCGCCGAACTTGCCAAACTGCCCGACGGCTTGGCGATTTATATTCATTTGGGCGAACACGAAGCGGAAATTACTGCCCGCGAAAATCAACTTATGCAGGAATTTGCCGCGAAAAATTTCCCGCACCGGATGAATTTTATTTTGTCGAATCCGTGGCACCGCATGTTTGAATGTCGAATTGATTTTAGGGACTAGGGGCTGTTGGTAAACCGGCGAAGATTGTCGCTACGATTCGGCTGATTCGTGAATTTGAGTTTGTAGAATCTACTTTCTTTCAGCGACGAAAGAAAGTAGCAAAGAAAGTGCGAACGCTTGCCAGCGCGCCTTCGCCTGCGCGTGGGGCGGATACCGACTCGCAAAACGGAGTAGTCGGCAACGCGTGCTAGATGTTGCCCGCAAATTTCGCATCACGCGAAATACGCGGGCGAGGCCGTCATCCGTGACGGCCTCAAATAACGGTTGCGTTAAATAATTTTATGATTCAGCGCGTAAATCGCTTGTCCGTAACAAATTCCGCCGTCGTTCGCGGGAATTAATTCGTGACGCAAAACTTTCAGCCCGCGACGTTGAATTTTTTGAGCCGTCAACGAACTGAGCAACGAATTTTGAAATACGCCGCCGCTCAATGCGACGGTTTTTATTTTTGTCCGCAAGCTGAGCTGTTCGCAAATCTGCGCGGTGAATTCGGCTAAACTTTCGTGAAAAAATTTCGCCGTGTCGCAAATGTTTTCGCCGTCGAGCCTGCGATTTAAAATTTCGTCGAACAGCTCATCCGTCTGCATGAATCGCGCCGAAAATTTTTTGTCGGAACGTTCGGCAACGGTCTGCAATTTCATGGCGGCTTCACCTTCGTAAGTCGACGTTTGGCAAATTCCGAGCACGGCGGCAACCGCGTCGAAAATCCTGCCGACGGAAGTCGAAGTCACGCAGTTAAGATTATGTTCGAGCAGAAATTTTTGCCCGTCGAGCTGATTTTTCGTCGCCAAATTCAATTCGCGTGCCGTGTCGAAATTTTTCATCAGTGACGCCGCAATTCGCCAGCCTTCACGCGCAGATTTATCGCCGCCCGCTTGAACGAAACTTTTGACGTGAGCCGCCCGCGTGTAAGTTTTTTCGTCGCAGATAAAAAATTCGCCGCCCCAAATCGTGCCGTCGTCGCCGTAGCCCGTCCCGTCGAACGCAACGCCGACAACTTCGCCGCAAAAATTATTTTCCGCCATGCAACTCAAAATGTGCGCGTAGTGGTGCTGAATTTTTATCAACGGCACGTCGAGAGCTTTGGAAATTTTTTCGGCAAGCGCGACTGTTTGATAACGCGGGTGTTTGTCGCAGGCAACGACTTCAGGCGAAATTTCCAGCAAATTTTTCATGCGGTCAATCGAACGTTCCAAAACTTCAACCGTGCGCAAATCGCTGACATCACCGATATACGGCGACGCATACAGCAAATTATTTTTCGCGAGGCAAAAAGTATTTTTCAATTCACCGCCAATCGCCAACACAGAAAATTTTTCGGGCGCGTCATAAAAAATCGGCAACGGAGCATAGCCGCGACTTCGCCGAATCATCGACGGGCGATTGTCAATGAAATCCATGACGGAATCATCTGCGCGGAGCAAAATTTTTCGGTCGTGCGTCAAAATCGCGTCGCAGAATCCGAAATTTTTTTGCGCGTCGTCGTCGTCAATCGAAATCGGCACGCCGGACGGGTTCCCGCTTGTCATAACCAGCGAATCGGGAAAATTTTTTATTTCGTCGTTCGGGAAATCGAAAATCAGTAAATGCAGCGGCGTATACGGCAACATCACGCCGAGCCGATTAATTTCGGGCGCAACATTTTCCGCAATACTTGTCCCTTGTCCCTTGTCCCTTGTCCCTAACAAAACAATCGGTTTCTGCGGGCTGTCGAGAAAAATTTTTTGTTCGTCGGTCAAAATGCATTCGCGCTTAACGGAATCAATGTCGCGGAACATCACGGCGAACGGTTTTGTCGGACGAATTTTTGATTCGCGGAGCCTTTGGACGGCAGAAAAATTTTTCGCGTCGCAGGCAATGTGAAATCCGCCTATACCTTTAATCGCGACAATTCCGCCCGCCGACAAAATTTTTCGCACGTGTTTAATCGCGTCGTGTCCGCGCAGGTTTGAATTCAGCAAAAAAGTTTCGCAACCGCAATCGTTACAGCAAATCGGCTGCGCGTCGAAACGGCGACTTTCGGGCGAAAAATATTCTTCGGCGCACGATTTACACATTGGAAAAATTTTCATCGACGTTCGTTCGCGGTCGTAGGGCATGTTTTCCAAAATCGTCAATCGCGGACCGCAAGCCGTGCAATTTATAAACGGGTGCAAATATCTGCGGTCGTTCGGATCAAAAAGTTCGCGCTTACAATTTTCGCAAACGGCAATATCGGGCGAAACAAAAATATCGCCGACTTCATGAACGCTTTCGACGATTTTAAAATCGCAAAAATTTTCGTCGGGCAATTCCGTCACGTCGACTTTCAAAATCGCGGAACGAGCGGGAGCTTTTCGCCGCAAATCCGACAAAAAATTTTTCAACGCGTCGACGGTGCCTTGAGCAAAAATTTCGACGTAAGAGCCTTTGTTCGCGACGGTGCCGAAAATTTTATTCGCGACGGCAATTCTGCTCACGAACGGACGAAATCCGACGCCTTGAACAATCCCGAAAACTTTTATGTTGAGCAAATTTTTAACCTCCAAAGTAAAAAAAATCCCGCCGAGCTGTCGACGGGACGAAAATTTTTCAGCTGCGCAGATTGTGTAACGCGGAATTTAATCGTTCGAGTGAAACTTCTTTGCCGAGCAGATATAAAATTTCGGTGACGCCGCCGGGTGTGACTTTTTGCATTGACAGCGCGATTCTCAACGGCCACATGACGGTTCCGACTTTCAAGCCCGAACTTTCGACGAACGCGGAAATTTTTTCGTTGAGCGCGTCGAGTGACCAATCGTCGACCTGCGCGAGCAATTCAATCGCGGGCGCAAGAATTTCAGCTGATTTTTCGGGCGTGATTTTGTTGCGTTTGTTCGTGAAAAGTTCCGCGTCAAATTGCGGCAACACTTTCAGGAATTGAATCATTTGCGGAATGTCGGAAAGTTTCGCGACACGAGTTTTCAGCAAGCTTGCAAGAAAAATTTTCCGTTGCGCATCGAAATCGCCCAAATATTTTTCGGCAACGTCGGCAAAATTTTCGTCGGTCATTGCCTTGAAATATTCGCCATTCATCCAATCAAGTTTCGCGTAATCGAACACGGCGGGCGACTTGCTCAAGCCGTCGAGACTGAACGCGCCAATCAATTCGTCCATCGAAAAAATTTCTTGGCAAGAATTTTTCGGGCTCCAACCCAAAAGCGCAACATAATTCGTAATCGCTTCGGGCAGGTAACCGGCTTCGATTAAGTCGTTGAAACTCGTCGCGCCGTGACGTTTGCTGAGCTTTGAAATTGTTCCGTCGTCGGATTTTCCCATGACGGGCGCAAGGTGAATGAACGTCGGCAATTCCCAACCGAAAAATTGATACAGCAAAACATGTTTAGGCGTGGACGTGATAAATTCCGTGCCGCGAATGATATGCGAAACTTCCATCAAATGATCGTCGATAACGTTCGCGAAATTGTACGTGGGCATTCCGTCGCTTTTCAACAAAACTTGGTCTTCAAGTTCGGAATTCGCGATTGAAATATTTCCGTGCAACACGTCGAAAAAAGTCGTCTCACCGCTCAGCGGCATTTTTTGGCGAATGACGTAAGGTTTACCTTCGGCAAGATTTTTTTCGACTTCGGCGGGCGACAAATCGCGGCAATGACGATTGTAACCGCCGAAAGTTTTTTCGTCCGAAGATTTTTCGTCGGCAGTTTCGCTACCCGTGCAAAAACAGCGATAGGCGTGCCCTTCCGCAACCAACTGTTCGGCGTATTTTTTGTAAATGTCCATGCGTTCGCTTTGAACATACGGCGCGAAATTTCCACCGTGGTGCGGTCCTTCGTCGGGAATAATTTTTGCGGCGGCAAGCGTGCGTTCGATAAAACTTACGGCGTCGGCAACATAGCGGGCGCGGTCGGTGTCCTCGATACGCAAAATGAAATCTCCGCCCTGCGATTTTGCGAACAAGTAGGCGTAAAGAGCCGTGCGCAAGTTGCCGATATGCATGTAGCCCGTCGGACTGGGCGCGAAACGTGTACGAATTTTTTTCAAGGTATCATCTCCAAAATTTTTTCGTTGTCAAGCGCGGAACGAATCTTTCCAGTAACCGCACAATGCACGGAAAATTATCAGCGCGGAAGCGGCTCCGGGGTCTTCAAAGCCGACAGATTTTTTCTTCAACGCGGCAGCTCGTCCCTTCGTCGCGACAAGAGTTTTCGTGTACTCCAAGCCGTCACGGGCGGCGTCGCGTGCCTCGGTCAAAATCGTCTCGAAATTTTTTCCCGCGCAGTTTTCGGG
>JAFUYE010000004.1 GCA_017470715.1 Selenomonadaceae bacterium | reverse complement strand
GCAATGACATTTTCGTTTACGAGACGGGCAAGGACGTTATCACCGATTACGTTTCCGGCGACGACAAAATTTCGTTGGGTGCGGCGGTGACTTCCGAAACGCTCAACTCCAAAGGCGACATTGTCTTGAATTTCGGCGATGATAAATCTTTGACGATTCAAGACGGCGACGGCAAGAAAATCAACTTCATTCAAAACGGCAGATCCTCAACGGAAATTTTCACTTCGGGCGGCAAAACAAATACCGCAGGCACGTCGATAACGCTGGCTTCGTCGACGGAAAATTATACGGCGTCCAAAGTTATGAAGACGATTGACGGCGGCTTGACGGATAATGTTTGGATTACCGGCAACGATGCGGCGAACAAAATTTTTGGCGGCAACGGTGATGATACGTTGTTCGGCGGTGCGAAAAATGACACGCTCACGGGCAACGACGGCAATGACATTTTCGTTTACGAGACGGGCAAGGACGTTATCACCGATTACGTTTCCGGCGACGACAAAATTTCGTTGGGTGCGGCGGTGACTTCCGAAACGCTCAACTCCAAAGGCGACGTTGTCTTAAAATTCGGCACGAATTCGCTGACGATTAAGAGCGACGGCAACACGACCGAACGCACGATAACTTTTGCGGGCGAAGACGGCGACACGACGAAAACTTATTTCAAAGAACAGATTGTCGGCGAAGACGGCGTGACGTTGCAATCTGCTTACAAGGCGGATACTTACACTGCGACGGATGACTTGCCGAAAGTCGACGCGTCGGCAGTCACGAAAAAATTCACGCTCACCGGCGGAAGTGATGACAACACGTTAATCGGCGGCAGAGGCGCGAACTTGCTTAACGGCAACGCAGGTGATGACTTACTTATCGGCGGCGGCGGCAATGACACGTTCGTTTATTCGAGCGGCAACGACACAATCGGCGATTACGGCAACGGCACGGACAAAATTTCGCTGACCTCGGCGATAAAAGATTTCAACCTTGAAGGCGACGACGTGATTATCGAATTCGCTTCCGGTTCGTTGATGCTGCAAGATTCGGCGGGCAAGGCGATTACGTTTGTCGAGACAGTCAACGGCAAAGTCACAACGTCGGTCAACGTTTTCGCGGCGGACGGAATTCTTAACAACAAAGTTGCAAGCGCGACTGCGGCAACGATTGCGGCTTCGACGACGACTTTCGACGCGAAAAATTATTCCAAACTCGTTTCGATTGACGGCGGACTTGCCACGGGCGACGTTGAAATTTTCGGCAACGCGAAAGGCAATTTAATTTACGCGGGCGACAACGGCTCCACAATCAACGGCGGCGGCGGCAACGATTCACTTTGGGGCGGCTCCGGTTCCGACACGTTCATTTATTCGAGCGGCGGCGGCAACGATACAATTTACGATTTCGCGGACGATGACGCGTTGCAATTCAGCGGCAACTTTGAGGCGACGGTCAAAGACAATTCAATCGCGTTCAAAGTCGGCTCAACTGCCAACGCAATCACACTTAAAGATTATTCGGCGGACACATTCACAATCAACGGCACCGATTACCAAGTCAGCGGTTCCAAACTCGTCAATAAATAAAATCTGCGCGCCAGAACTGCAATTAGGAATTTAGATCGATAGATCGATAGATGGTTAGTGAAAACTATCGATCTAACAAAAAATTTCCCGTCAGCACGACGGGATTTTTTTTGTGCGCGGCGAATTTTCAATCCAAATCAATGCAGGGAGATGATTTAATGTCCACATCGGTTGACACAATGAAAAATTTCTTCAACGTTTTGAAGCTCTACGCTTACGACGCGACGGCGGACGGTGTTGAAGTTCTCGACCACGCGATACGGACGACGACACATTTCGCGGGACTTCAAGACGCAGTCAACAATTTCGTCTACGACATTGCCAACGTCACGGCGACTGCGGGTGCAACTCAAAGCCTGTTGCAAAACTGCGGAATTGTTATCGGCGCGAATGAAGATTTCACTGCCGACACGGGAGCAGTCAGCGGCTACAACGCGGGCATGGGCGTCGTCAAAAATGCTCAAGACATCGTCCCCGAAGACAACGTTAATCTTTCGGAATTGCCTTTGCCTGCCGCAGTTTCCACAACTTATCACAGCTACACCGTTTCGGACGGCAACACGTTCACTTACACGGTCACTTACCCGAATGACTATCTTGAAGTTGTCGACGTTGCCACTGCCACACCTTATCCGAACGGAAGTAACGACTACTCCGCCGTACAAAAGATTTACTTGCAGGCGGGGCAAACTTATTACAGTACCGACGGCAACGGTCAACCGATTTTGGAAACTGCCCACTCCGGTGAAGAATTTGCCCCGTCGATTCTCACAATGCTAAGGGGCATTGAAAATTATTGGCTCGACGAATCATTTAAACTTGCCTACGATTCTTTCGGGCTAGACTTCGGCGGCAAGAATTTGAACGTCATGTTTGGCATAAATGCGGATTATGGCGCGGACACGACCCCGACCGAATACCCGGATTGGGAAGCGGTTTTTCCCATTGACAGCATTAACATTTACATAAGTATCGACAATCGCACTTCGCTCGACCCAAATGACCCGAACGGCAAAGAATCAAATACACTAAAACTGTACCTCGACCGAGTGATTGCGCACGAAATGACTCATGCCGTCATGTTTGGCGCGGGTCTGTTCAAAAAAAACATGCCCGAATTTTTCACGGAAGGCGTTGCCGAACTTGTTCACGGTGCGGACAGTTACGGCGGAGAATCAAATCTATTTTTAAGAATGCTCGCAGAAAATCCGTCATTATTGGCGGAGTCGTTGTCATTTGAGGAAGGTACGGGCACAATCTTTGCTTATCCTGCGGGCTATGCGTTCCTGCGGTATCTGTGTCATCAAGCGTTGCCGACGAATGTTGTTATCGGCACGGGCACGGCTGAACTTTTCGGTTACACGGGCGGCGAAGAAATTATCAGCGGCGAAACGACCGGCAGTCAGATAAATTTCGGCGAAAATATTTTCGGGACAACTGCGGCTGTCGGCGGCGACGATTTGTTCGTCAACTCGACGGCAGGAACTTTAATTGTTCGTGACGCTCGCGGAAAAGTTTTAAACTTCGCAAACGAAACGGGCACGGTCACGGCAAGAAGTTACGTTGCGGACACGGCGGGCACGATCGACGGACGCAATTTCAGCGAACGTGAAATTATTTTCGGCGGAGATTTCAGCGACAACGAAATTTACGCGGGCAACGGCGGTTCTCAACTTTGGGGCGGCTCATACGGCAACGATAACTTAATCGGCGGTGACGGTGTCGACGAATTTGTTGCGGGCGTCGGTTGCGGTTCCGATTCGGTTTTCAACGCCGATTCAAACGACGTGATTAATCTTGCGGCAACTTCACTCGACCAAATTGCCACCGTGAATTCAAACGTTGGCGACCTCGAATCAATTCTTAATTTGGGATTCTCGGACGGCAGTTCGTTGACGGTTTGGAGTACGCCCGCTCAAAAGTTGAATTTCAAATTGGCGGACGGCTCGGCGTATTCGTTTGACACGTCGTCAACTCAATGGACAAAAACAAAATAATCAACGGCTCACGAAAGAATTTTCAAAAAAATATTCCCGTCAACACGGCGGGATTTTTTTTGTTCGCGTTGAATTTTCAATCCAAATCAATGCAGGGAGATGATTTAATGTCCACTTCAGTTGACACGATGAAAAATTTCTTCAACGTGCTCAAACTCTACGCTTACGACGCGAACGCGGACGGTATTGCAGTTCTCGACCACGCGATAAGGACGACGACACATTTCGCGGGACTTCAAGACGCGGTTAATAATTTCGTCTACGACATGGCGAACGTCACGGCAACGGCTGGCGCAACTCAAAGCCTGTTGCAAAACTGCGGAATTGTTATCGGCGCGGATGAAGATTTCACTGCCGACACGGGAGCAGTCAGCGGCTACAACGCGGGCATGGGCGTCCTCAAAAATGCTCAAACAATCGTCCCAGAAGACAACGTAAATCTGTCGAAATTGCCGTTGCCTGCCGCAGGTTCCACGTCGGTTCACAGCTACACGGGCGCGGACGGAAAAACTTTCACTTACACGGTTACTTACCCGTCAAGCATTTTGGAAGTCGTCGACTTTGATGATTCGTTCAATATGACTTATCTGCAGGCGGGACAACTTTACTCGTTGCCCGGCGACAACGAAGGCACTTATACACGTTACGGCGAAGAAATTGCCTCCGCGATTGTCACCATGACGACGGGGCTCGAAAATTATTGGATTGACGAAGGTCTCAAACTCGCTTACGATTCGTTCGGGCTCGACTTCAACGGCAAAAGCTTGACGCTTCAATTCGGAATAAATGAAGATTATCAAGCGTTGACCGCTCCCATTGCCGATAATGATGCTCTTCCTTTGCCCTTCGACAAAATCAAGATAATACTTAATTCGGTTATGTACACGCCGATTGACGCCGACGACTCCAACGGCAACACACGAATTGACGGCGGCAACAATCAACTTTATTTTGACCGCACAATCGCTCATGAACTGGTTCATGCTCTCATGTTTGCCACGGGCACGGATAAACCGAATATGCCGCAATTCTTCACGGAAGGCGTTGCCGAACTCATTCACGGCAGCGACGACTACGACAACAACTACAGACCTCTTCTTGTTGAGCTTGCATTGGAGCCCGACAGCTTGACCGAGGCGATGTCTTTGGAGAAAGGCACGGGAAATGTTTACTCTTATACTGCGGGTTACATGTTCCTGCGCTATCTGTGTCATCAAAGTTTGCCGACGAACGTGGTTATCGGTACGACGGGCACGGCTGAACTTTTCGGTTACAGCGGCGGCGAAGAAATTTTGAGCGGCGAAACGACCGGCAGTCAAATAAATTTCGGCACGGATATTTTCGGGACAACTGCGGCTGTCGCGGGCGATGATTTATTCGTCAACACCACGGCGGGCACTTTGATTGTTCGTGACGCTCGCAATAAAGTTTTGAACTTCGCAAACGAAACGGGCACAGTGACGGCTCGCAGTTACGTTGCTGACACGGCGGGCACAATCGACGGACGCGGCTACGGTGAACGTGAAATTATTTTCGGCGCGGATTTCAGCGACAACGAAATTTACGCGGGCAACGGCGGAAGTCAACTTTGGGGCGGTTCATACGGCACGGATAATTTAATCGGCGGTGACGGCGTCGACGAATTTATTTCGGGCGTCGGTTGCGGCTCCGATTCGATTTTCAATGCGGATTCAAATGACGTAATAAATCTTGCGGCAACTTCGCTTGAGCAAGTCACATCCGTGAATTCAAACGTCGGCGACCTTGAATCAATTCTTAATTTGGGCTTCGCGGACGGCAGTTCGTTGATGGTTTGGAGCTTCCCGAATCAAAAATTGAATTTCAAATTGGCGGACGGCTCGGCGTATTCTTTCGACACGTCGTCAACTCAATGGACTAAGACAAATTAAATCGCGACTCACACAAAAAAAATATTCCCCTGTGAATTGCAGGGGATTTTTTTGCGCCGAAAAATTATTCGGCGACGGCGGCTTGACTCTCGAAAAATTTTTTCAACGCTTCGGCGACTGTTCGATTCATACTCGGCACATTGGCAAGTTCGTCAACCGTAGCCGATTTTATTTTCGCCATGGAGCCGAAATGTTTTAAAAGTTCCGTGCGTCGTCGTTGACCGATTCCCGCAACGTTGTCAAGTTCCGATTGCAAATTGCGTGCCCGCCGCAATTTCCGATGATAAGTTATCGCGAAACGGTGAGCCTCGTCGCGAATTCGTTGCATGAGTTTTAACGCTTGCGAATCACGCGGCAATTCGACGGGGATTGACGAATCTTCGACGAAAATTAATTCAAACTGTTTCGCCAAACCGACAACGGGCACTTGATGCCCCGCGCCGCGAATTATTTCAAGTGCGGAATTCAGCTGACCGATTCCGCCGTCGATAACGATTAAATCGGGCAATTTTTCCGCAGAAATTTTTCCGTAACGTCGACTTGTGACTTCGCGCATTGACAAAAAATCGTCGGGCTTTCCTTCCGCCGAACGGATTTTAAATCGTCGGTAATTTTTTTTGTCGGGCGCGCCGTTGAAAAATGAAACCATTGACGCCACTGTTTCCGAACCTTGAATGTGCGAAATGTCGAAACATTCCATGCGTCGCGGTAGTTTCGGCAGGTGCAAAAAATTTTTCAGCTCTTCGACCGCTCCGACCGTTTGAGCGTTTTTGAGTTGTCGCCGCGCAGATTCTTCCGACAAAAATTTTTGGGCGTTCTCGACCGCCATATCGACCAGAGATTTTTTGACGCCGCGTTTCGGGACGATTAATTTCACGTCAAGCCATTCGCTTAAAATTTTTAAATCGTCTTGAGCCAACTCGACGGGCAACAGAATTTCCGCCGCAGAAATTTTCGCACGGCTGTAATATTGCTTGACGAATTCCGTGACAATCTGCGCGTCGGATTCGTCGTCGGTGCCGGCGAGCGGAAAATTTTCGCGTCCCGTGACTTTGCCGTCGCGAACGAAAAAAATCTGCGCGCAGACTTCGCCGTCAAGCCGTGCCAAACCGATAGCGTCAACGTCGCCCGTGTCGGTGACGATTTTTTGTTTGGCGGTGACGGTTTTAATCGCAATCAAAATGTCGCGAAGTTTCGCCGCCTGCTCGAAGTTCAAATTTTCTGCGGCTTCGTTCATTCGCGCAGAAATTTCGCGTTCGATTTCGGCGGTGCGCCCGTCAAGAAATTTTTCTGCGGCGTTGACAAGTTGCGTATAATCTTCGCGGGAAATTTTTTGTGCACAGGGAGCCGCGCAACGTTTGATGTGAAATTCCAAACACGGACGTTTCGGAAAAGTTTTGCAGGTGCGCAACGGAAAAATTTTTCGCAACAACGTCAAAGTTTCCTTGACGGCTTGTCCGCTCGTGTACGGTCCGAAATATTTTGAGCCGTCGTGAATCACGCGGCGCGTCAAAAAAATTCGCGGAAAATCTTCGCCGGTCACGCGCAAATACGGATAACTTTTGTCGTCCTTCAAGCTGATGTTGTAGCGCGGGCGGTGCTTTTTAATCAGGTTGCATTCCAAAATCAACGCTTCGACTTCCGTCGCCGTGACAATCGTTTCAAAGTCGGCAATTTTCGCAACCATCGCTTTAACTTTCGCGCCGTGATTTTTATTCGATTGAAAATATTGGCGGACGCGATTTTTCAGCACGCGGGCTTTACCGACGTAAATAATTTTGCCGCGAGCGTCGTGCATGAGGTAAACGCCGGGCGAATTCGGCAAGGTTTTTAATTTTTCTTCGACAATGTTCAAGTGAATCACCTTTCAAGGAGGTCAACAATGAATTACAAGATTTACACGGACGGTTCATGTTTGGGCAACCCCGGCGCGGGCGGTTGGGCGGCGGTTATCGTCGACGAAAACAATCACCGCGAAGAAATTTTCGGCGGCGAGGCGAACACGACAAACAATCGCATGGAGTTGACGGCGGCGATTTGTGCCTTGAAAAAAATTTCGGCAGATGATAACGTCGAACTGTTCACCGACAGCAGCTACTTGAAAAACGCTTTTACGAACGGTTGGCTTGCGAAGTGGAAACGCAACGGCTGGAAGACTTCCAATAAAAAACCCGTGCTCAACAAAGATTTGTGGCTGGAGCTTGACGAATTGATTTCAAGTCGCCGCGTAAATTTTCATTGGGTCAAAGGTCATGCGGGACATTTTTTCAACGAACGTTGCGACGAACTTGCGCGAGGTTATGCCACCCGTTTGAAGTCGTCGCAAAAAAAATTTTTATCCGTCGAGCCGCCGCCGAAAGTTGAATCACCGCAAGTTAATCCGTTGCCGCGTGTCGAAAATTCTGTGCCCGTCGAAGTTCCGCCGCGTGTCGAAAAAATTTCCGAGTCGCCGAAAGTTATCGAACGCCGGAAAATTGAACGTCAAAAAATTTCAACGCCCGAAGATAATTTGCCCAGAGGTCAGTTGAGTTTGTTTTAATCGCCACCGACGCTCAGCCGGCAATTCGGCTTTACCAAATTATTCCATCGCTGTCAAAGCGCAGTTTTTACATCAAGTTACAAACATCTTAGCATACAAGCGCGGGAAAAGCTAACATTCCACTCGGCGCAAAAAGTTCAGCAAAGAACGTCAAAACAATGTTGCTTACGGTTTGTATTAAGGCGATTTCAAAATGACGCTGTCGACTTAAAAATTTTCTTGAACAATCAGCCGCGATTATGATATTATTCGTGTAAGGAGGGATTCGATATGCAAGTTAAGTACGAAACGAAGATGACGGCTGTCGGTAAAGACGCGCCGACTTATCTTTCGAGCAACAACAGTTTCATTTTGATCAACGAAAAAATTCGTCCGGCGTTGGCGGATATGGTCGTCGAACACACAATCGTTGAGTTGCAGGCGGACATTGTTGCGGGCGACAAGCTCAAAGTCGGCAAAAGCGAATTCGAGGTTGTTTCCGTCGGCGACGCGGTGAACAAAAATTTGCGCGAAGAAGGTCACTGCACAATCGTCGTCAACGGTGTGGCAACAATGCCCGGACAAATCGCCGTCAAAGGTATTCGCCCGCCGCGTCTGCGTTTCGGCAACGAAATAATATTCTACGCCGAATAAAAATTTGTCATCAAAAAATTTTCAGCCCCCGTTAAACGCGAGGGCTTTTTCGGTTGCAAAACTTTGTAACGTCGTTGTAAAATCATTTCGGTCGAAAAAAATTTTTTGGAGGTATCAACATGGATAATTGTGTCTTTTGCGGCATCACGGCAGGAAAAATTCCGTCGCAAAAAGTTTTCGAGGACGCCGATGTTGTCGCGTTCAAAGATTTAAGTCCGCAAGCTCCCGTGCACGTCCTGATTGTCCCGAAAAAACACATTCAAAGCGTCGCACAATTTCAAGCCGAAGACAAAGAACTTGCCGCACACATTTTCGTTGACGTGGCACCGAAACTTGCCAAAGAACTCGGAATTTCCGACGGCGGTTTTCGTTTGGTCGTGAACACGGGCGACAACGGCGGGCAAACCGTTCCGCATCTGCACGTTCATTTGCTCGGCGGTCGCAAAATGACCTGGCCGCCCGGCTGAAACGATTCGACGAAACATTTTGCCAACGCGGTTTGTGAACAATTTCAAATTTAAATGTTACCTTTCAAGTAACCACACGTCGAATTAACCGTTCTTAACTGTATTTGGGGATTAGCGTGACGGCGCGAAATAAAGCGGATATTTGCCGTAACTGTTCATAACCGTATTTCAGCGAAAAAATATCGGGTTGCAGACAACGTGCAGACAAAGCAGACAAATAAAAAAAGCCCTCGATTTTCGTCGAGGGTAATTTTTTACGTCGAATTTCTTTGTTCGT
>JAFUYE010000029.1 GCA_017470715.1 Selenomonadaceae bacterium | reverse complement strand
GGCAAAAAAGTTTTGCCGGTCTGTACTCGCGATGATGGGCGATTGATGTTGCATAACGCTATCGCAGTCGCATCAAGAACCGAAGGTTTAAACGCACATTCTTTTCGGCATACACACGCAAAAATTACAAAAAGAAACAGCGACATTTTTTGATAAGATTTTGCAGACAAAACACTAAAGCAGACAAACGGTAGACGTTTATAAGCTTAAGTGCTGAATTTATAAGTTTTTACAGAGGAGATTTCATCATGAAAGTTATCTTACAAGAAGACGTTAAAAAACTCGGCGCGAAAGGCGATGTCGTTGAAGTTTCGGACGGCTACGGGCGCAACTATCTTTTGCCGCGAAAATTGGCTGTCGAAGCAAACGCCGCGAATTTGAACAATGCGAAAGTCAACGCCGAAAACAAAGCCCGCAAACTTCGTCAAGAAGCTGACGAGGCGAAACTTTTGGGTGCGCAACTCGAAAAAATTTCCGTGAAAATTCCCGTCAAAATCGGCAAGGACGGCAAGCTTTTCGGTTCGGTCGGCGGCGGCGACGTTGCCAAAGCCATCAACAAAAATCACGGACTCACCGTCGATAAACGCAAAATTTCAATTCAAGGCGACGTGACGGGCACGGGCGTTTATGAAGCGGTCGTCAAACTTCACCCCGAAGTTACCACGAAAATCAAAATCGAAATCGTCGAAGGTTAATCATGTTCAAAAAATTTTTTGGCGACATAAAAAAAGCCGTCGGCAGTGACGACGACAAAAAGTCGCAACAGGAATCGGACATTGAACGCGAAATTTCCGCGCTGTACGCGATTTTGGTTGACGTGATGGGCTCCGACAGATTGGTTCTTCAAGCCGGAAAAATGGATGCTCTGCGTTACATGCGTTCGGCTGACCCGTGCGAAAGACTTTTGGCACTGCGCCGAATCATCGAAGAAAATCCCACGCTGTATCCGCCGCCGAAAAAATCCGAACTGCCTGACCAAATTCGTGCGCTGTCGGAACACATTGCGGACATTATGGCGCGTCGACAAGTCGAAGACAAAATCGAACGCAAAATCAACGAGAAACTCGAAAAGGAACATCAAGAGTACGTCAAAGATATTCGCATGCAAATTCTCAAGGAGGAAAAGCCCGACGCCGAATCGCCGCACGACGTGAAAAAGCGCGTCGAACTGCAGGAACTTGACGAAATTCATTTGACGCAATCGGTCATGGAACTTTTGCGCCCGCAGTCGCTTGATGAAATTGTCGGGCAGGAACGTGCGGTTAAATCTTTGCGTTCAAAATTGGCGTCGCCGTATCCGCAACATTTGATTTTGTACGGTCCGCCCGGTGTCGGCAAAACAACTGCGGCACGTTTGGTTTTGGAAGCCGTTCGCGGGACAGCGTTAAGCCCGTTCAAAAAATCTGCGCCGTTCGTCGAAACGGACGGAACAACTTTGCGTTGGGATCCGCGTGACGTGACGAATCCGCTTTTGGGCTCGGTACACGACCCGATTTATCAAGGTGCACAACGTCAACTTGCCGAAAGCGGCGTGCCCGAACCGAAACCCGGTCTTGTCACGGACGCACACGGCGGAATTTTATTCATCGACGAAATTGGCGAAATGGATTTAATGTTGCAGAATAAACTGCTCAAAGTTTTGGAAGACAAGCGCGTTTTCTTCGAGTCGAGTTACTACGACCCCGCCGACGAACGTGTTCCGCCTTACGTCAAAATGTTGTTCGAGAAAGGTGCGCCCGCAGATTTCGTGTTAATCGGTGCCACAACACGCGAAGCCTCGTCAATAAATCCCGCGTTGCGTTCGCGTTGTGCAGAAATTTATTTCGAGCCGTTGACGCCCGCGCATATCGTCACAATCGTCAAAAATGCTGCACGGAAACTCAACGTCGAATTGGACGACGAAATTGCCGACACGATTTCCGAATACACAATCGAAGGTCGCAAGGCGATTAACATTTTGGCGGACGCGTACAGTTTGGCTTTGGAACGCGGCGAACACGAAACTTTGAACATTGACCGCCCGATTAAAATTTCCAAACGCGATATTTACGAAGTCGCGCAAGTCAGTCGCCTGTATCAATTCGTCACCAAAAAAGCCTCAAGTCGTGCGACGGTCGGACACATTTTCGGACTCGGCGTCAGCGGTTTTGTCGGCTCCGTCATCGAAATTGAAGCGGTCGTTTTTCCCGCAGAAAAAGGCAAAGGCACGATTCGTTTCAACGAAACTGCCGGCTCAATGGCGAAGGATTCGGTTTTCAACGCGGCAAGTGTCCTGCGGGCGACGACGGGCAAAGATATTCACGATTTCGACGTTCACATTAACGTTATCGGCGGCGGAAATATCGACGGTCCAAGCGCGGGTACGGCGATTTTAACTGCTTTGGTCAGCGCGGTTACCGGAAAAAAAATTCGTCAGGACGCGGCAGTCACCGGCGAAATTTCACTGCAAGGCAAAGTTCGTCCCGTCGGCGGCGTTTTTGAAAAAGCTTACGGCGCGAAACAGGCGGGCATCAAAACTTTGATTATCCCGAAAGAAAACGCCAAAGATATTCCGCTCGGACATTTGGGCTTGAATATTTTTGCTGTCGAAACTGCGCAGGAAGCTTTCGACAAACTTTTGACGGACGACGACGAACCTGCACCGTTTGAGCAACCCGAAATCGTCACGCAACCCGTCAAAGAAATTCAGCCCGTTGAAGAAATTCAATCTGTCGAAGAAACTTCCGAAGAAATTTCCGACGACAAGCCGAAAACTTCGCGGCGAAAAATTTCCATGCGTAAAAAACGAATTTCACACCCGAAAGACGAGCGAATCAAAAAAATTTCTTCGACGACGGTGACGCCCGAAGAATTGGAAATGTTGACGCGCACGGACGATAACGACGCGCCTGCGGAAAAATAATTCGCAAAAAAAGAAGTTGCCCGAAAAGTTTTGGACAACTTTTTTTCTGCTTATCGACAAGCCGCATTTAAATTTGCAGTTTGCGGATTAAATTTAACCGGAACGTCTGCGAACAAACACTGCGCCACGTCAAAAAAATTCGTAACCCCGCCGGAAAGTTGAACGAAACTTTTAATCTTCAGCTAATGACAAACACGGGCGAAGTTTGTACAATCACTACAACTTGAAGATTGAAAACAAACTTGACGGAGGGAGTGAGTTCAAATGTTGTTGATTCTGGCACTGATTGGACTGGCTCTCGATCTTCCGCATGAAGTCGTTGGCGGGCTGTTGGCAATCTTTCTCCTGCGAGAATTCGCATGAGCCGGCAAAGGAAGTGGCACACGTTGAAAAAATTTTTGCGGGCAAACGCACTTCCCTGGCCCGAACGGTAAATTAATTTCCTTCAGCAAATAGCGAAACAGCGGGAAGTCAGCCAAAGCCGGCTTTCCGTTTTTCGACGTTTGGGGGACGCGTTAAAATGAAAAAAATCGCCAAACTTTCAGCGATAATCTCGGCAGTTGCAGTTATAATCTTCGCAGATTCGGTCGACGCGGCAAACTTGAACGTTGACGAAAAAATCTTCGTCGAACAAAAAAGCGTCGTGCCGCCGAGACTTCGCCGCCCGTTTATCCCGCCGATAAACATGGGACGCGACAAAGTCAAGCCCGCGAAAGTTTATCCGTCGCGAGTGCCCGTGAGACCGACGCCGCGTTATCTTCCAAGCAAACCGCAACCAAGTCGCGACAATCGCGGACGATTCGTACCGCGTGCGCCGCGCAGATAGAAATTTTCCACAAGGAATGAATTCCGATGAGAAGGTTAGCGAAAAATTTAATATTGGCAACGGCGGTTGTCAGCGCAATATTTATCGTTGACCTCTCGAACGCCGAAGCCTCAAACTTCAACGAAGAAATTTCGGAGCAGATGATAATTTTTTGTCCCGAATTCGATTGCAGATATTTGGATTTCTGGTCAAAGTTCCGTGATTCGGTGATGCCCGACCCGGACGAGCCGCAAAATAATAATCCGCCCAAAAAGGACGACGAGCCCGAAGTTGAGGAACCGCGTCCCGCAAAACCGCCAAAAGTTGTGACGCCCAAACCGGCAAAACCGCCCAAAGTCGTGACGCCCAAACCGGCAAAACCGCCCAAAGTCGTGACACCAAAGCCCGCAGATTAATTTCGCGGCGGCACGTCTTTAATCTCAAAGTCGCGTTGAACTTTACCGTAACCGTCAGTAACCGAAAGATAATAGAACGCTTTTTTCCGATAATCGGCGACAGCCCCGTTGCCGGTTTTTTCTTTGTACTTAAGCGTATTTTCGGCGTGCGCGGACGTGAACCCGAATAAAATTTTCAGCGGCAAAAGTTTTCCGTGACGCGGGATAATCGAATCGTCGACGATATTCAGCGGGTACCAATCACCGTCGACTTGCACGAGCAAAAGCGGCGCGACGTTCCCGACAAAAGTTCCTTCGGGCGGCATTGCAAGCGGATAATCCCCGTCGTCAAGCGCGAAAAGTTTTCCGTCATGAATAAAGCTGATTCTTTCGGACGGGAAAATTTCTTCGTGCCAACTGGGCGGCGTGTCGTCTTTCGGAAACAGCACAATCGCAAAAGCCAACGTCATGAAAATCGTTGCCGCGATGAAATAAAACTTCCGCGAGAACTTACGAAACTGCGCGGTTTCCTCGTCCAAAATTTTTTGAATTTCTTTAAGCTCGTTCATAGCTGCAACGGAAAATTCGGGCGGTTTGAATGTTCGGTGATGTCTTTGATGATGTCTTTTTCGGGCTTGCCCAAAACCCAACCGAGTGCTTTAATTTCGGCGTGGACGGCAACTTTTTGTTCGCGCACGTCGCCCGACATGAAACAAATTTTTTTGTAATTCTCAAGCGTGAGATTGTATTTGGCGGTGATTTCCTGCACGGAACGCAATTTGTTCGGCGGGTTGTTGTAACTTTCGACGAGCTTTAAAACGTCTTCAACAGATTGTCTAGCCATTTTTTGACCTCCTGAGTTGTAACCAAATGAAAATTCCTGCGGCTATCGTGAACGCAACGACGCTTGTGACTTGCGCGGATTTCAAGATGCCGAAAACTTGTTGGGTGTAGTCTCCGCGAAGAAATTCCAGAAAAAATCTTGCCGCCGCATACAACATGACGTAAAGCGCGAAACATTGACCTTTGACGTAATTGGTGCAACGGAAAATCAACAGCAGAGCGAAAATCACAATGTCGAGTTGGCACTCCCAAACTTCCGCCGGAAATAACGGCTGCGCGCCGTAAGTTCGATAAGCAAGCGTCGTGTCGGGATAAATTATTCCGAAGTTGCCGCCCGTGGGTGCTCCGAACGCGTCGCCGTTCAAAAGATTTGCGCATCGTCCCAAAGCTTGACCGAGCACGATAGCCGGTGCCATAATGTCCGCAAGATGAATCACGTCAAGATTTTTCGTGCGAGCGTAAATCGCGCCCGCCGTCACGCCGAGAATAATTCCGCCTTGAACAGCCATGCCGCCTTGCCAAACGTTCAAAATTTCGTCGAGATGATTTTGATAATAATCCCAGTCGAAAAAAAACACGTCCCAAAGTCGTGCGCCGAGCAATCCGAAAAATCCGCCGATTAAACCCGTGTCGACGATATATTTTTCGTAACCGCGCCCGTCGAATTTCGCCATAAAGTAGCCGACGCCCGTCGCCAAAAAAATTGACAGGCTCAAGACCGCGCCGTACGAACGAATCGGGAAGTCGCCGACGTAAAACAAAATTTGATGCACGAGTTGCATCCGAAAG
>JAFUYE010000028.1 GCA_017470715.1 Selenomonadaceae bacterium | reverse complement strand
GTTAGGAATTAGGAATTAGTAATTAATTTCGCGTTATCATTCCTAACTCCTAATTCCTAATTCCTAATTAATTTTTGCGGGCGAGGCGCAAATGCTTGCCAGCGCGCATTTGCCACGTCCTGTGCGGCCTCTGATTGACGTTAATTAATTTGCCAACAGCCCCCTAATGTCGCCTTGCCGTTACCAAATTTTATTTTGACGAAACGACCGAGTAAAATATTAAAAACGTTGACAGGAGAGCAATGATGGAAATTTTGGTGTGCATTAAACAAGTGCCCGGCTCCAACAAAGTCGAAGTTGACCCCGCAACGGGCGTTTTGAAACGAAGCGGCGCGGATGCAAAAATGAATCCGTATGACTTGTTCGCTTTGGAAACGGGACTGCGGCTCCGCGAAAAATACGGCGGCAATCTCAGCGTCTTGACAATGGGACCTCCTCAAGCGGCGGCGGTGCTTTACGAAGCTTTTGCTATGGGCGCGGACAGAGGCGGACTTATCACCGACAGAAAATTTGGCGGCGCGGACGTTCTCGCCACAAGCTACACACTTTCGCAGGGCATTCGCAAATTCGGTAAGTTCGACGTTATAATTTGCGGCTTGCAGACAACCGACGGCGACACCGCGCAAGTCGGTCCCGAAGTTTCCGAACAGCTCGGAATTCCCTGCGTATGCAATGTTCGTGCTGTCGACAAAGTTGAAGACGCTCACATAATCGTTGATATGGAAATGAGCGAAGACATCGAAAAGTTGAAAGTTCCGTTCCCGTGCCTTATCACCGTTCAAAAAGACATTTACGAACCGCGCTTGCCGTCGTACAAAAAGCAGAAAGCTACCGCGAACAGAGAAATCAGCCGCTATTCGCTCAGCGACATGGACGACAAAAACGAAAAGCATTACGGGCTTGACGGTTCGCCGACTCGCGTTCAAAGAATTTTTCCGCCGACTTCCGACAAAGTTCGGGAAACGTGGACGGGTTCCGCCGACGATTTATCCGAAAAAATTTACGGCGCGTTGCAAAAAATGAAGTTCACGGCTTAACGGAGAAACATCATGGGAAAATTAATCGTTCATCAAGACAAAGTGCAAGACGTTGCCGCGACAATAAAAATTTGTCCCTTCGGCGCAATGGAAAATAACGACGGCAAGATCGAAATCAATTCCGCCTGTCGTCTTTGTAAACTCTGTGTGAGAAAAGGCAACGGCATTTTTGAATTTGTCGAAGAGGCAACAACCGAAATCGACAAGTCTGCGTGGCGCGGAATTGCGGTTTACGTCGACCACGTTGACGGAAAAATTCATCCCGTCACTTTTGAACTTATCGGCAAGGCAAAACAACTGGCCGCAAAAATCAATCAGCCCGTGTTCGCAATTTTTCTCGGCGAAAACATTAATCCGCAGGCGCAGGAAATTTTGCATTACGGCGTTGATAAAGTTTACGTCTGCGACAGAAAAGAACTTCGCGCTTTCAACATCGAAAATTACGCGGCGGCTTTTGAAAATTTCGTCGACAAAGTGAAGCCCGCGGCTATTTTGGTTGGAGCAACGCCCGTCGGTCGACAACTTGCGCCGAGAGTCGCGGCTCACTTTCGCACGGGACTTACTGCCGATTGCACGGTCTTGGACATTCACGAAAACACCGACCTTGTTCAAATTCGTCCCGCGTTCGGCGGAAATATCATGGCAGAAATTTTGACGCCGAATCATCGCCCGCAAATGGCAACCGTTCGTTACAAAATCATGGACGCGCCGAAACGCAGCGAAGAAATTTTCGGCAGTATCGAGCCGCTTAAAGTTGCCGCCGAAATTTTTACGAGCAAAGTTGAAGTTTTGAGCGTCACCGTGAAGCCCAAAGAAATCGGCATTGAAAACGCTGACATTTTAATTGTCGCAGGTCGCGGCGTGAAGAAAAAAGAAGACTTGCAACTTATCCGCGAGCTTGCCGAAATTCTCAACGGCGATTTTGCTTGCACGCGTCCTTTGGCAGAAAACGGCTGGTTTGAACCGAAACGACAAATCGGACTTTCCGGTCGCACCGTTCGCCCGAAACTCATCATAACTTGCGGCGTTTCCGGCTCTGTTCAATTCGTCGCGGGCATGGAGCATTCCGAAAAAATTTTCGCGATAAACAGTGACCCGAAAGCGTCAATCTTCAAAGTTGCAAATTATGCCGTCGTCGGCGACCTGTACGAAATCATTCCGAAGCTTATCGAAAAAATTAAGCACGGGGGGAACATCGCATGAACAATTATAAAGCTATGGACGAATCGGATTTGGCGATTATCTCGACGTTTCTTGACCGCGAACGAATTCTTTGGCGTGACGAAATCAACGAGGAGTACAGTCACGACGAATTGACTGCCGAGCGTTCTTATCCCGATTTGGTGGCACGCGTCATTTCCGCGCAGGAAGTCTCAAAAATTTTGGCGTATGCGAACGAAAAAAAAATTCCCGTCACGCCCAGAGGCGCGGGCACCGGACTTGTCGGCGCGTCCGTTGCAATAAAAAAAGGCATCATGATCGACACGACGCTGATGAATCACATTTTGGAGCTTGACGAAGAAAATTTGACGCTCACCGTCGAACCGGGCGTGCTTATCATGACGTTGCGCGCTTACGTCGAAGAACGCGGATTTTTTTACCCGCCCGACCCCGGCGAAAAATCTGCGACAATCGGCGGAAATATCAGCACCAATGCGGGCGGTATGACTGCGGTAAAATACGGCGTCACGCGGGATTTTGTTCGCGGACTTGAAGTTGTTTTGACTGACGGGACAATTCTTGAACTCGGCGGCAAAGTCGTCAAAAACAGTTCCGGTTACGATTTGAAAAATATGATTATCGGTTCCGAAGGGACGCTGGCATTTATCACGAAAGCGATTCTTCGTCTCGTGCCGCTTCCGAAATGCAACATCAGCCTGCTGATTCCGTTCCCGACTTTGGCGCAGGCAATTCGCACCGTGCCGCTCATCATTAAATCAAAAGCCGTGCCGACAGCGATTGAATTTATGGAGCGCGAAGTTATTTTGGATGCCGAAGAATATTTGGGCAAAAAATTTCCCGACAATCAGGCGGACGCTTATTTACTTTTGAAATTCGACGGCAACGGCAAGGAAGAAATTTCCAAGTACTATGACGACGTTGCGCAAATTTGTCTTGAACAGGGCGCAATCGACTTGCTTATCGCCGACACCGAAGAACGCAGTACGCCCGTTTGGAAAACTCGCGGTGCATTTTTGGAGGCAATCAAGGGCAGCACGACGATGATGGACGAAGTCGACGTGGTTGTCCCGCGCAATCGCGTCAATGATTTTGTCGAATTCGTTCATGCTCTGCGCGAAGAAATCGGAATTCGCATAAAATCTTTCGGGCACGCGGGCGACGGAAATTTACACGTCTACATTTTGCGCGATGACTTGTCGGAAGAAAAATGGCACGAACTTTTAAATGCGGCAATGAATCGCATGTACGCGAAGGCGAAAGAATTGCACGGGCAAGTTTCCGGCGAACACGGTATCGGTCTCGTCAAGCAACCGTATTTGAAAGAGTCACTGCCGCCGACAAGTTTGGCGATAATGCGCGGCGTGAAAAAAGTTTTCGACCCGAACAACATTTTAAATCCCGGCAAAATTTGTTGCGCGGATTGATTTCGAGGTTGGCAACTCACTGCAGCAAATTCGTTGCCTCTTTTGCCGGTGATTCGGAAAAAGCGCACGTCAAAGGTTGCAAATTCGTCCTGAACATTTCGCAAGCAAAAAATTCGACCGACAGAGCGATTATGACCAACGACGGAAGCGATCTGCAAAATCAAAAAATCTCTTGAAAGATTCTCGGCTTTACTGTACTATGACGCAGCAGGATATGACTTCAATGTACTCGATGATAAAAAATTACGGAGGCGGTGTTTTGATGAACGGTAAATCCATTAAAAGTAAAATCTTGTTGCTTGTTATCCCTACCGTTGCTGTCGGACTCATTTTAATGGCAACAGTTATTTTCAACTACGCCAAATCCGAATTTGAAGCTCAAATCTTGAATTCCAGTACACGCAACACGATTGAAGTCGGTGAAGAAGTCAGCGAATGGCTTGATAAACGTATGCTTGAAACTGCCGAGACCGCATCCAATCCCATTGCGAAAACCGTAAATGCCGAACTGCTCAATCAAAATAACGTTCACCGTTACGCCTTGATGAAACAACGCTATCCCGACGTGGTCGACAGCGTAAGTTGGGGACCGTTTGACGGCTCCGGCGTGCTTTACGGCGAAACTTCCAACGGCTTTAAAGAAATGCACAATGCCGAAAAAGCCTGGTACAAACAGACCATGACCGGCGCGCAGGATTCGTTCATGTCTTCGCCCGTCATTTCGCAAGCTACCGGAAAAATTATCGTCAATTCCATTGCCGTGGCGCGTGACAATTCCGGCAAGCCCGTTGCAATGATTTTGGCGGCCATTTACGTTCAATCCGTCATGGATAAAGTTCAAGCCTGCAAACTTGGCGAACAAGGTTACAGTTTGCTCGTTTCAAAAGAAGGCGTCTACATTGTCAACCCCGACGACAACGCCATTATGAAAAAAAATATTTTGGAAGAATCAGACCCGTCACTTGTCGCGCTCGGTAAAAAAATGTTGAGCGGCTCGGACGGCGTTTTTCGCTTCGTTTCTTCCGGCGGTGACAACTTGATTGCTTTTTACACGCCGATTAAATCCACCGGTTGGGGAATGGCGACCGTTGCTTACGAAGATGAACTTTTCGCGCCCGTCGCCAACATGCTCAAAATTATGGCGGCTATCTCCGTGATTCTGCTTGTGCTTATTTCTGCGGGCATTTGGTTTACCGTCAACAAAATCATGAGCCCGCTTGCCGTCATGATGAATGAAATGAGCTTACTCTCGCAAGGCGATTTCCGCGAAAGACCTTCAAGGGTAACATCTTCCGACGAACTGGGCTTGCTTGCACATGCAGTTACCGAAATGCGAAAAAATGTCTCCAAAGTTATGCAATCCGTCAATTCTTCGGCAGAAAGTTTATCCGGTTCCGCTGAGGAATTGAACGCCACGACGGAACAATCGTCACTGGCCGCCACGCAAGTCGCTCAATCCATCGTTCGCGTTGCCGCAAGTACAAGCCAACAACTTGATGCCGTCAACGCTACCTCGGAGGCGATTGAACATCTTAACGAGTCGATTCAATCCATGGCTTCCGACGCCGCTCAAGCCGCCGATAAAAGCCGACAAGCTTCCGACATTGCCCGCGAAGGCGAAATTACTTTGCAACAAGCCATTGAGCAAATCAAAACCATTGAACGCACGTCGCAACAAACGACCAATTCCGTTATGACGCTCGGCGAAAACTCCAAACAAATCGGACAGATTGTCGGCACAATCAGCGGCATTGCCGAACAGACGAATTTGCTTGCGTTGAACGCGGCAATCGAGGCTGCCCGTGCCGGTGAAGCCGGTAAAGGTTTTGCCGTCGTCGCCGACGAAGTTCGTAAACTTGCCGAATCCAGTCAAACAGCCGCTCAACAAATTTCCGATCTGATTAAAATAACTCAAGAAGATACCGCCAAAGCAATTAAGGACATGGAAGCCGGCGGCGAATCTTTTAAAGTCGGCGCAGAAAATATTATTTCCATGGGTGAGGCGTTCAGAAAAATTACCGGCATTGTGGAACAGGTCAGCACTCAAATGCAGACAATTTCAAGTTCGACACGCGATATGGCCGTCAACGGCGAACAGATTGTTCAAAATGTCCGCACTATCGGTGAGGCAAGTAAGACTGCCGCTGAAGAAGCCGAAACCGTCAGTGCCGCCACTGAAGAACAAACCGCCTCCGTTCACGAAATCGCCGGTGAAAGTACCAACCTTGCCCGTATGGCGGGCGAACTTCAACAGGAAGTTAAACGATTCAAAGTATAATTTTTTTCGCGTTGACGTTTCAAACCGGCTTTAAGCGCGACCGAATTGCCGGAGCACTTGTCATTTTGGAATCTGTAAAAATTCGTGATACCAATGCGCTCGAACAAAATAATAATCATGCGGTTACAGCGCATCTCGTTTTTAACGGGCAGGCAGATGAAATCTGTCGCCCGTTTTTTGTTTTGGCTCAAAGAGACAAAGTTGCTACGGATACACGCGAATTTTCCCGCAACAACCGTAGGGGCTGTTGGTAAACTGTCGAGCGTTATCGCTGTGATTGAGTTCGTTCGTCGATTTTGAGTTTGTTGAATCAACTTTTCTTTGCCGACAAAGAAAAGTTGCAAAAGAAATCGCGCCTACGCGGCGGGCGATACAGTGCGTTATCACAGAAGTCAGCGTGTGCGCTACGCCTTTTGACCCGCAAATTTCGCATCACGCGAAATACGCGGGCGCAAATGCTTGCCAGCGCGCATTTGCCACGTCCTGTGCGGCCTCTGATTGACACTGATTAATTTGCCAACAACCGTAGCAAATTGATTACTCGCTCGTTACAACTTTATTTTGCAGCAACATTAAATTTATGTTTGAGCCTTGATTGGCGCGATTGCCAATGCTATAATTTTTTGTAAAGTGAACACCAATACACAAAAATAAAAATTGGTGACTAATAATCTTCAGTGAAAGAAAGGATATCCGACATGAAAAAATTTATCTCTTTGTGTATCGCGGCTTTTCTCGTCGCGGGCTTGCTGTTCAGTTCTGCGGCGAAAACTTCAGCTGCCAAACCCGAACCGAATTCGGCGGTTTCTTACACCGCTCCACTCTCGCTTTATTGGCTGGCAAAATCCGGAGTTCCGGAAGCGGTCGAGTACGTGCAGTACATTGACGCGGAAAAAATTTTGAAGCCCGAAAACATTCCCCACTACGAACGCGTCGAGAGAATCAATAAGATATATCATGAAATCAGATACGCATCACTGAACGATTTCATCGATACCGAAAAATACACGAATGTCATGGATTTGGGTTGCGGGGTATCGCCGCGTTGCCTGAAAATGGCGCGACAGGGCATAAATTACGTGGGAACAGATCTTTCGGACGTGGTGGAGGTTTTAAATTTCTACGCGCCCAATTTCATTAAAGACGACATGCGCAAATATGTCCGCTTTGAAACTGCCGACGCCGCTGACCCCGTCGAAATGATGAACGCCGCAAAAAGTCTCAACGGCAAAATTTGCATTGTTGAAGACGGACTGTTGATGTATCTCCCTCGCGACAAACAAAAAGCCATGCTGGAAAATATCCGCGACATTTTGAAGGAACATGGCGGCGTATTCGTCACCTCTGATTTTGTTGCGGGCGAAATTTTTATGGGCATAAACAGAACGATTTACGGCGAAGATGACGCGCCGGTTGTCGGCAAGGAAACCCAAAAACTTTACGAAGATCTTTCCGAAGTCTTTTTTAACGACACGGTTTTCAAGACAACGGACGAAGCCGTCAAGTTCATTGAAGAAGCCGGCTTGAAAGTTGAAATGCGCCCGCTTTTTAACGGCAATCCGAATGTCAGAAGTATCCGCGACTTAAACACCCGTGACATCGAGAGCATTAACGTGCTGATGAAGCAAGAATTTTTATGGGTAATGACAGCAGATTAAAGGGGTGTCGCTGATGAAAAAATTTTTATCATTCGCGGCGGTATTGATCATTGCGCTGATTGTCAACGTAGCCGAAGCAAAAGAAGTTACGGTTGACGGCACAGGTACAGACCGCGACAGTGCGCTCAGAGACGCTCGACGCCTTGCGGTGGAGCAAGTAGTCGGCACATTTGTGGATTCGCGGACGCTGACCGTCAATTACATGTTTGAATTGGACAGCATCTACACCAAGAGCACGGGCTTTGTCGGCAAAGTAACTATTTTGAGCGAAGGCGTCGAAAACGGACTTTATAAAATTCGGGCAACCATTGACGTTTCGGACAATCCGAGCCCCGAAATTCTCCGGCAAGTGCAGGCGGTTATGGCGTTAAATGACCCGCGAATTGCGGTAGCCGTCTTCAAAGGCAATTCCACTGTTCACGAAGAGGCTATCGAATCGGCGATTATGGATCGGCTTATTTCGCTCAACTTTACGCACGTGATAGACCCAAACGTTGTGGCGGGATTGCACAATGCCCAAATGCTCAATAATCTTTACAACGGTCGTCCTGTCAGCGGCGTCGGCTCAAGTTTCGGTGCCGATTTTATTGTTTTGGCAAAATGCAACACGACTTCCAAAGACATAAAAATTCCGAACTTCAAAGGCGGCTATTTAGATACCGGATTGAACGACGGGCGGACTGAATTGACTGCCAAAATAATTCGCCTTGATACCGGTGATATTCTGGAAACTTTCACCGTAGAAACTTCCGGAATTGGAGAAGGCACGTCAACGGCAGAGCGCGAAGCTTTGAAAAATATGGCAAATCAAGCCGCCGCCAAAGTCGACGAAAAATTTCGCCGCATAGGTTCCAGAAGTAGTAGCGGGTTGCAAATAATCGCAATCACTTCCGATTACAACAAAGTTCAGGCGTTGGCGAACGATTTACGAAATCTGCCCGGCGTGCAAAGTGTGTATGTTCGTGAGCACAACGGTGGCAGAGCAATTTTGGATGTCGATTCAAGCCAAAGTTTGGATACCGTTATGCTTTTACTCGGTAGCCGGAGCAGTGTAAATTTCGTAATTGAATCAACAAGCGGTAGCACGGCAAGGCTCAGACTTTAAAACGAGGTGATGACAGATGTTCTTGAAAAAATTTTTGGGCGTTCTTTGCTTGTTGGCGATTTTGATTTTGCCGACTAATTATTTGGAGGCCGCGCCACGTGTCGCCGTTGTTCCCTTTGATAATCAAAGTGCCAGACAAAATAGCGATACTTTCGAGGCAGCTTTGGAAGAAGTTCGTTCCAATGTCGAAATAGACATAACGCAGACCGGCAGATTTGATCCTTTGGACAGAACCCAAATTCAAAAACTTTTAGACGAAATAAAATTCAACCACACTGCCTTGGTAGATCCCGCCACTGCCGCTCAATACGGAAAAATGGTCGGGGCTCAATATTTGGTTTTGGGCACGTTGACGGGACTCAGCAAGAAAGGCAACGAAATTGTCGCCCACCTGTCACTTCGTATGATTGAGGTTGAAACGGCCAGAATTTTTCTTGCCGGACGCGGATCAGGTAAATCCAAAGGCGATATCCATCAAGCTTTGGAAAAAGCGGCCGAAGATGCCTTAACCGGCAAACGCGGTATGCTCACAATGTTACGCGGCGGGAAAAAATAATTTTCACGGGGAGGTAAAGTCATGGAATTAATTCGTATCGTGTCTTTGTCCCTCATGATGACACTTATTTTTACGTCTTCGGTACTGGCCAAACCTTTTGAAGGCAAAACGAGCGGAGTCGGAATTTTTGTCGGCGAAGTTGCCTGTTACGGCGAACACGAAATACGCCCCGAATTTTTGGCGACATTCAAAGAGCAATTATGGCAGGCGTTAAAAGATTTTGAAAGCAAAGGCAAACTTCATACCGTGGGCGACGATCAATGGCTGGGCAACGGAAACGCGGCTTCGGGTTTTGCCGGTATCATTCGGGTAAATACTGTTCTGCGAGATATTCACATGGACGCCATTGCTTACGGTCCCTCGTTTGCCAAAGAATCTGCAAATGCCCAAATGATTCACTACGCGGAACGTGCTTTGGGTGAAGATTACTTTTGGGACGACGAAAAAATTGCGGCGCGAAAAAAATTGATTGGCAAACCGTATCACATAAGCCCCAAAATGACCAACGCCGCCAAAACCGTGGGCGAAGAATATGACGCGGACTATCTTTTGTTCTGCAACCTTGTGGACTCAGATATTCAACTGAAAAATTCAATTTTCAACGCCTCCACAACGTTAAGCGAGCGACCGAAACAGATTAAAGTCGCGTCTTATTTTTATCTCATTGACACCAAAACCGGCTTGGTTTACGAAGGCTATAATTTTTCCGACAAGACGGGACAAATTTTAAATCTCCTCGGACAATACGGGAAAGCAATGACGGCTCAGAATCTCCTGCAATGTATGTTTGAAGTTCAATCTAAGCGAATTGTGGAGGATATGTGTAATGCGGGACAAAAAGTTTTGGCTAAAGGCAATTAATCTTGGCGTGCTTGTTTTGACAATCGTCTTTTTTGTGTCGCCCGTATGCGCTGCAGAAAATTACACGATAGGCATCGTCGGAATAGACAGCCGAATTAAAGACAAAAATCTCAATCTGGGAGATTACACAGACTTAACCCAGTTGGAAAATCCTTTGGTTTATGCGCAAAAAATCTTCACGGAAATTTTAACGACTGACTTGCCGACAATCGGTTTGGAAGGCGTCGACAAAACCGCAAACGCAACCTCAAAGCGAATCGCCGAAGTAAATTTCCAAATGGACTTGGGCAACCCCGCAGAGGCAATGAAACTTTTCGACGCGAAGTTGGATTATCTTATTTACGGTTACATCACAAACATGACCGTCACGCACAGAGAATCTATCGCAGGTTCAAATCTCACCGTGCGAATTGACTTGACGACACGAATTATTGACGCGTCCACCGGCAAAGTTGTTTGTATAGCGACCGGCAAGGGCGAATCCGCTTCGCACGGCGGTGCTTACAGAAAATCGTTTAAACTCGGCGGCAGTGAAATTTCCGAAGAATGTTGGCACGAGGCTTTGGAAAAGGCTCTCAATCAAATCGTGGAAAAAATTAAAAAGCAAGTGTGACAGGAGCTGATTTTATGGACTGGAAAAAATTCGCAGCGGTTGCATCTTTTGCCGTCATGCTTCCGACTACGGCGTTTGCTCACGGTGAATTGTGGTATGACGCCGCGTCCCATCTTCCGCAATTTAAAAAAATTGTCGTCTATCCGTTCAAGGGTTTGGACGGCACTTTTAAAATTGACGAAAACGAAAAATCTGAAGTCTATCAAGCCAACGATTATTTTGATAAACGTTTCGTCCGCAAGTTGAAAATCAAAACTGTTCCGCTCGGCAGTTCGCTGAAGGAGAACAAAGAAATTCGCGTCGACGAAGAAAAATACAAATCCTTGTACAACAATTTCTCTTCGGAACAAGAACGCGCCGCAGTCGTCACGGATATTACGGCGGCAAACGGTTATGTAATGTCGAAGATAAATCTGGATAAGCTTGAGCCGCATACTTCGCCGGCAAAAACCGTAACTGTTCAAATGAAATCGTGGACGGAAGAATCGGGCGGTCCCAACGGCAACAGGACTTATGACGAGCGAACTTGGAACGTAACGCACACCATCCCCGCTCAAGAGTTAATGCTTTATCACTTGGGCATGGAATACAACATGTTCGACAGAGAAGGCAAAAAAATTATGACTTACCGCAACGCCGAACACACTTACGGCGAAAAACATGGCGGAGTTATTGGGCTTATCAACGGAATTTTCGGCGGCAAACAAACCAAATCGCTCAAGCCGGACAGATACAGAGTCGAGCTTTTTAAAGATCTGGTCGATGAATTCCGAAAAGACTTCGAAAAAATTCAAGACGATTTCAAGGACAACAAAAAGAAAACTCGTCTCCCGAAAACTATCGGCTTCAAGGGAATAAATTTGCCCGACAATGTCGGCGGCGACGAATACGCGTTAAAGTCCGCTTATTTCTCCATGAAAAATTTAGCGCTCAAAAATACCGATGTAAAAATTGATTATTCCGGCGACGGCAGTGCGAAATATTTCGTTCAAGGCACGATAAGCCGTTACTCTTTGGATCGCAAGTGGATTGAACCTTACGTCACGTTGAGCAACAAATTGCTGTCGGAAGAAAAATCCGATTGGTACGACGGTGCAGGCAAGAAACACACCAAAAAGATACGGAAATACGAAACAGAAATCGTCGACCACCATGGATATTGGAAATACACGGCGACAGTCAGCGGGACATTCAATCTCACGGACGCCAACGGGCGAACCATTGTCTCGCACAGTGCAACCGAAACCGACGACAAAGTTGCCGACGCTTATCGCCATCTGTTGACGGATTTTTATAAAAAGGTCAATACTTCCTTGACGGGGAAGAAATAAAACGGTATCTGACTTGATGCCGCATCAACGCACAAAAAAACAGCTCCCGTGTGTGAGAGCTGTTTTTTTTGCAAGCGCGATTGTCATTGACGAATCCGAACAATTTCGCTCGGTTTAATCAAATTGTTCGCAAAATGTCGGTTAAACTTTCGCCGATTATTTCTGCCTCGTAGCAGGAATTTTCTTTACCGAAAGTAATCCTGATTGTCCCGTAAATATAATCTTCGGAAATATTCAGAGCTTGCAGGACGTGAGATTTTTGAACTTGTTGCGAATTGCAAGCCGAGCCGGTTGAAACGCAGATATTTTTCAAATCGAGTCTGTGTAAAAGAGTTTCGCCGTCACAGTCTTTAAACGACAAACTCAGGTGACCGGGCAGACGATTATCACCGCCGTTTAAAATAAAATCAACGCCGTTGCTTTTCAGCTTGTCGAGTAAAATTTTTTCGCAGGCTGAAATTTTTTTAGCGGTGACATTCATATCGCGACAATTTTTTTCCAACGCAAGAGCCATTGCGGCAACGGCGGGAACATTTTCCGTGCCGGCGCGTCTTGAAAATTCTTGACCGCCGCCGTCAATGTAAGGCGCAATGTTCAAACCGGTTCGCACGTAAAGAAATCCGACGCCTTTTGTCCCGTTGAATTTGTGCGCGGAAGCCGACAGCATGTCAACGCCAAATTCGTCAACGTCAACGGGAATATGCCCGACAGCTTGAACCGCGTCGCTGTGAAAAATTTTTCCGTGTTCATGCGCCACGTTCGCAAGATTTTTGACGGGTTGAATTGTCCCGACTTCGTTGTTGGCAAGCATGACGGAAACAATTTTCGTTTGCGGCAAAATTTTTTCGCGAAGGTCAACGGGATTGACTGCGCCGAATTTGTCGACGGGCAATTTTGTCACGCTGCAACCTAAATTTTTCATCGCGGCACATGAATTCAAAATCGCTTTGTGCTCAACGGCGGAAGTGATTATATTCGGGCGTTCGGGCAATGACTCAAGCACCGAAGATTTTATCGCCCAATTGTCGCTTTCCGTGCCGCCCGACGTGAAAAAAATTTCTTGCGGTTTTGCGTTGATACAGGCGGCAATTTTTTCCCGTGATTCTTGCAAAATTTTTTTCAGCGGGCGCGACAATTTATAAGCCGACGACGGATTTGCAAAAAATTTTTCCTGCAACTCGAACATTAACGCCAAAGCTTCCGCGTCCGGTTTGGTCGTCGCCGCGTTGTCCGCGTAAATAATTTCACTCGAAGAGTTTGCAACCGTCACGCTTGAAATCCTCAATTTTGTCCAAAATATCTTGCGGCTCAACTTCCAACAGATTCGCCAGGCATTCAAGGCAATAAAAATTTTTGGACTTCATGCCCAAGAGTTTTTTGTTTATGCCGATTTCGTTTTTGCTCAGTGAAGATTTACCGCAAGCAATGCACTTGAAATTTTTCGTAGCCAATTAAATTACCTCGAACTTTGGAATATTTTTGCCCGTGTACTTGACATCAAGCAGGGCAAGTTGTTTCCGAATTGTCGCCCGCATTTGACAAACGCGTTCCAAACATTAGCGGCTGAAAATTTTCAAGCCGACTTCATAATTTTTGTCAAGCAACTCAATCAACAGCGTTTTTGCCTGTTCCGGCGGCATTTGCATGACTTGCGCCGTGATTTTATCGTAAGCCCCGTCGCTGTAATATTTGTTCCGCGCAATTTCGTCGACCAGCTCTTTAACGCGAACATTCGGATACCATTGATAAGCGTCGCCCCGAAATTTCGATTCCAACTCGTTGCGAACTTCGTCGTTGTCGTCAAGCAAAACTTTTTTGTCGCCGATAATCGCTTCGCGAAAAGCTTCCTCAATCCGTTGCGCGTTTTTTATCGCCGCGAAATAAGACGGATGCTTTTTGAGATAATCTATCGCAAATTTTACGTCGTTTTCGTCGGGCGCGTTCGCCATGACAGTATCAAAAATTTTCCGCGCATTCGGCTCCTCGGATTTCGGTACCATTGCCAAAATCGGTGTTCGATGAATCGTTGACCATTCACGCGGGGATTTGTTGCCGGCAACTTCCCGCCACAAATTCAACAATTCGTTTTTCAACTGACCTTTGCGAATTTCCGTCGTCTTGTCGAGCAAATTTTTATAATAATGCCCGCGTGAATCCGCAAACGAACTGTTTGGGAGCGACATATAAATTTCGGCAACTTCGCGGTCGTTCAAGTCATTAAGCAGGGACGAAAATTTTTCGCGCAAAATTTTCTGCGGTTCGTTCATTGCGGCATGAATAATTTCGGCATTGTCGATGAGTTGTCGCAAGAAAAATTCGCGTTTGACTTGCGGAATATCGTTGCGCAGGACAATTTCTTTCAAGGTCGTCAAAAAATCTTTTATCGCAGGATAACTTTCGGCAATCACGTCGCACGGGATTTTGAGATTGTACCGACACAAATTTTTCCAATCTTGAACGCAGGAATTTAAAGACGTTCCGCCGATACCGAAATTCCGGCTCTCGGCAACAATCTTGTAATCGACAAGCAACTTTTGTAAATCATCTTCCGCAGTTTCTTTGTCGTGCAACCAAATTTTGTCGTCGGAAGTCACGCGCCGTTGACATTCCGCAACAACGTCGCTCACGCCGATTTTACCGGCAAGTTCAAAAAATATTCCGCCCGCGAAGTCCCGAAGAAAGTCGGTAAAAATTTCGCGCCCGTTGTCGACGGTAAGGAATTTTTTCAAATCGTTGAACGCTGCGGGAGTGTTTATCAAAAATTGTCCCGCACGTTCCGCCAATGCCGAAACGCTGACCGCCTGTTTGGAGTTGGCAATTTCGGCAAGTAAACGCAAAAAGTCTTTATATTTCCGTTCCGCCGCGTCGACGTAGCACCAAAGCGGATAATTCAAATTTTTCAGCTTGAGGCGAAGTTTCTGCGCGCTTTGCTCAACCGAAACATCTTCCGTCACGTCAAAAACTGTTGACGCAAATTCAATGAACCGGCGCTGATTCGCCGACATTATCTCAAGATATTTCGGGCGATAACTTCTCACGGGAGTGACCGTCTGCTTGATACTGTCGCCAACGCATTCCGACAACTTTTGCAACGTCATCGCGCCGCCGGTGTTGCCGTCCGTGCCCGCGCTGTATCTGTACGGATCTGCCGCGTATTCCTTCAACAAAAAGCCCGTCAAAAAAGCGTAAATGTTCAGCGGCATGAACCCGCGTTCAAGCAGAAAATTAAAAATGTCGTCGAACGAAATGCGAACGTTTTTATCGATTTCGGCTTTAATCATTGCGTCGAGTTCGATTTTCAGCCGCGATATATTCAAGTCCGGATAAACTTCCCAGTATTTGCCGGACATCTGCCAAACGTCGCCCAAAACGGTTTTTATTTGCTTCGTCTTGAGCATGGAAAATTCTTCTTGTCGAATTCCGACCTCGGAAAGTTTTTTCAAATTCGTAGCCAAAAACAGCGTGTCGGTAATGTTCGCGTCATCAAACGAATAGCGGAACAATCGGCGAACATTGTCTTTAAAATTTTCCGTGAGTCCGTCAGAATTTTGACAGGAAACGCCTCTGCGCGCTTCACGTTCGTCATGCACCGCAGGATAATAGACGAATGAGCCGTTGACGAAAGAATTGCTCCACTCTTTGAGACAGTCGACGGCATTGCTCTGCATTTTGTCGGCAAGCGAACTGTCTTTGGCGCGCCAATATTTTTCCTGCGCCGAATTCTCAAGCCAACGATTAAATAAATCGCGACTAATTAAATTTGACGACGCGTCGATAATCACCAGCCGCAGATAGCGCGAATTCGTGATTGCCCCGCCGATAAGGTTGTAAAGTTTATTTTGCTCATCTTTATTGCGCGCAAAACAAACGACGACTTTGAGTTGATAATTTTCTTTTTCGTTGGTGAGCCGGTTTATCGTCAACGTAAAATTGTCGGCGGTGGCAGCGTGCAGAACATAACGGAATTTTTGCGACGGCGTTCGCGGTATCACGTCAAGCAAATTTGCGCCCGTGACCAACTCGGCAGTCCGCACGGTCTCTTTGAGGGATTTTTTGAACCGTTCAATTTCCGCGAAGTCGCCGCCCAAAGCCATTGCCGCAAAAGTTGTACCGTTTTTGTCGGGCTTGTTGAACAGAATTTCTTTCCGAACCAAATCGTTGGCGATGGCGACGGCACGTCCGTTTTCCATAAAATCGACGCCCGTAAATGCCAGCTCCAAATTTTTGGCGTTCGGGCGGAAAATTTCAACTTGCCCGTTTGATTCCTGATCTATCGCTTGAAACAACAAAATCGTCTTCAAAACAATTTGCTCGTCGAGATTCAAATTATCTTTATTCAGCCCGTAAGAATCGAGAATCGTGCGAATCGACGGCTTCAAATTCATGCGCCCGACGTTGCCGCCGTGTTCGTCCGTGCCGCTCTCATAAAAAAAATTCCAAAGATAATCCACCGTCAACAAGTCGCCGTTTTCGGGGCTCTTCGTCGCGATAAAATCTTGGAACGCTTTAATTTTCGGGTCGCTGTTCTTTATGAAATTGAAAACGCTGCGTTGGTTCGACGCAAAATATTGAGCAAGATTTTTGAGCAAAATTGCGGCTGTCGGGTGAATCGGCAAAATGTCCGTGAGAATTTTTTCGTCGCGAATTTTGGCGAAGTCCATGATAACCTTGCGCGGCTCGGCAGTTCTTTCCCGCAACGCGGCAGAAATGAAATTCCAGTCATTTTTCGCCACGTCCTTGACCTTCAACGCGTGTCCGATAAGTTCAAAGGCAATGTTGTCGGGCATGGTGATATTTTTGTGCGTGAATCGGTCGCTGACGGTTCTAAAAGCTTGGTCGCCGACGCCAACCAAACTGTCTGATTCGTGCGTTGCGATAACCAGATAAAACGGCGCGATATTCGTAAGTTCCGCCAGCCGCTGAAATTCGTCGAGATTGTTACGGTTGTTGCCAAAGAACTTGGAAAATTCGTCCCAGAACAGCACCAACGCTTTAAGATTATTTTCGGCGGTGACTTCGGTTATCCAGCCGATTAAATCGGTCATGTCGATATTAAAAGCGCGAATTCCTTCACGCTCGCCGAGTTTCAAAATTTCTTCAACGAGTTGCGAAACTTCCGCCTGAGTATTTTTGAGACGTTCGAGAATTTCTTCCGCGCTTCTGTTCGCCAACGTCGCCGACATCATGTATTCGGGCTTGCGGATTTTGGCACGAAACAATTCCAAATTTGCCGTATCCGCTTCCAGCCAATCGACAATTCTGCCGCGTAAAGTTTTCGCACCGTCGAATTTGCAACCGTTTTTCTTGAGCGCGTCGGTCAAACTTTCAAACACGGCGAATATCAATTTTTGCGTCGAAGTAATGTCGCCCGTCGCATATCGGCAAGCCGTGACGACTTTGCCGTTGCGAATCGTCCGAAGTCGTTCCCGCAAATCGATTTCGCCGCGCAAATTGTCATATTCGTCAAAGTAGGCGTCGAAGTCCGTTTCGGGGCACGACAAAAGATTTTGCAACATCCAAATGATTCGCGATTTGCCGGTGCCGTATGAACCTTCAAGCCACAAACTTTTTTTGTCCGAACGTGACAAGGTGCGTTCCATTAACTTCAACAACTCCACAATGTCGCCGTGCGGGAAGGTGCTTTGCCATTTGTTTTTCGGATCTTTGATTGCACTTTCGTTGATTTCGGGGTAATAGCCCTCGTCGATAACAAAGAACTCGAAATATTTATTTGGTTCGTATGCCAACGCCGACACTCCTTAACGAGTCAAAACAAATTCAAAACGTCTCGCGAAGTTTTTTCTGCGACAAGCGAAATTTTTTCAAGGTCATGGGTGAATGTCGCGTTGATGAATTCGGGGTAATTCGTCGAAAGTCCGTTCAGCATTTGTTCCATTTCTTCGCGCTCTATCCCGAAAATTTTTGTCGGGCTTATTCCCGCCGAATCGGTTTCGCTCATCAGCCGCGTCAAATTGAATTGATACCAACCGTCCGTCGCCTCCGCGAATTTGTACAGCGCGTAGAGGATAACTCGCCCGTCATCAATTTTTGCCTTCGTGCGCGTCAATGTCGCCAAATTTTTGCCTGCGCTTGTCGTGGTGCCGAATTTTAAAGTCGTGCCGAGCGGAATTTCACACAGCCGCTTGAACGCCTTGACGATTGACTTTGAATCTTTCGGCGAAATTCCTATTGCTTGCAATTTTTCTTCGACAACAGCGCGGGCAATTTCTTTACTGACCGGCAAAGTTTCCACGTACCAGCGAATTTGCGGATTGTTGTAAACGAGATTGACGAGAATCAAGCCCCAAGCCGTTGCCGTGTCCCAACCGATTTTTTTGACGAGTTCGGTAAATTCCGTGGCGATTTTAGTTTTTCTGTCGGCAAGTTCGGCATCATAAAGAAAACGTCGAAACCTTGTGATTTGCATTACACCGAGCAGATTGTCTTCCAAAAATGATTTTGGATTATCGAAAAAATTTTTAAGCCATTCGAGTTTCGGAGCGTGATCTGAAAAAGTATTAAGACTTTGCATTTTATCGGTTCCCCCTCCAACGGGCAATTTTCCGGAATCAAAAACTAAACAAGCCGCTTCAATCGCGTGGCACTGCAAACAGTGGACGCATTTTTTTTCGTCAATGTGAAATCCGTCATTGAACGAAATCGCGCCGTGTCGGCAATTCGATTCACAGACGCCGCAATTTACGCAGGTCGCCGCTTTGTGAAAAACCGATTTAAAATTTTTCATGGCGGGCGTTTTGTCGTAAGCAGCTCGAACTTTCGCAGTGACAGTCCCGTCTTCCGACACGTCGACTTCATACGGAAAAGCAACTTCGCCGAGAGTTTTAATCCATTCGCGCCAATCGGTTGCGGGCTTCGTTACGGTGATGTAAAGATTTTCGCCGATAATTTTTTCGCTGTAGGTGGTCACGGGATTTTTTAAGTCTCTGCCGTTTCGTCGATTCAACCAGCCGCCGTTGCTTATGTAGGAGTCAAGATTTTCGTCGTTGACGGTTTCGGCAATATAATCGACAAATTTTCCGATCGCGTTCGGGTAAGCGTTATTGCGAAAAAAATTTGCTCTGCCGCTCGTCATCGGGCAAAGCAGACAACCTGCGCGGGAATTACCTTTTTTGTAGCACGCGTTAATCGGCAAGTCGTGCATGAAAATATACAGCCAAATTTCCGCTGAATTCCATTCCAAAATCGAGTTGTGCGAATGTTGCCCGCGCTGTTTCACGCCGAAATTTTCAACTTCATATTCCGAACGACGAACACTTTCTTGAGCACGAACGCCGACGAAATCAGCACCGACAAAATCAGGCTTGCCCAAAATCTCACGGATTTTCAAAGTTTGCGGCGCGGCTTTGTGAACGGAACAACACCAACGCAAAACCGTTGACGGCGCACCGAAAAGTTTCCAGCTTTCTTCGGGCAACATTTTTGACGCGGCACGATAAAAATCGATGTCCTCGGCGGCGCACCGTTTTTCAACTTCGTCGACGATTTTATAGGTGTCGGGAAATTCCATGCGGGTATCGCCGAATACGACGATAAACGACGACTTCGGCAGAGCGTGCTTGACCAGATCCAACAGGACGACGGAATCTTTGCCGCCGCTGAACGCCACGTGAAAACAATCAAGCTGCTTTTGATAACGTCGCCAGTAATTGTAAATTCGCTTAACGGTCGCTTGACGCAGATTTTCCATGAGATCGAAATTTTTCGCGGACATTGCCTTCAAGTCGACGGGCAACAACGTTTCATTTTCCGGCAAAAAATTTTCTTCGACGAACTCAACAGTCGGCTTTTCATACAGCGAACCGCCCTTGACGACGGCGATTTTTTGTCCGCGATAAAAATAATTTCCCGCCTCCGCCCAGAGGTAGGGAACTTCATTTTGATTTTCGTAGTGCCAGCGGCTGTCAAAGCCCAAAATATTCATTTCTTCGGCGTAAATCGGGCGCGGCTCCTTGGACATACGTTCTTCGGTGTCCGTCAGCAACAGTCCGCCCGTTTCGCAATCAAACTCGTATTTATACATAATGGCGGGTAATTCTTTACCGATTTGAAATTTCCTGCGCCTGTTTGATGATTTCGTCGGTAACTTTTTTTATGCGATTTACTCGGAAACCTTGTTCGACCAAAAAATATTCGACGGCAAATTTTTCAAGCGGAATTTTTTCTTGGACGACAGCCGCAACTTGCACGTCGAGATAATTTTTAAACTTCATTGCCTTGGGATAAATCGCGCCGGCATTTGCATTATTGAAACCGGGCGCGTCGTAAAAATATTTTTCGCTGTGTTTGCGCAGAAAACTTTCGAGCAGAAACAAATTCCACGAATAGCCGGCGACGGGCGGAAAACCCGTAAAACTCGTGACGGAACGCAACGAAATTATTTTTCCGCGAACAAACGGCGTTAAAGCCTCGTCGACTTTTGCGACATCAAAATTTACCGACGAATCTTTGACGAACAATTTTTTTTCAACGCGGGTCATTTCTTCATGCGCAACCGACAATGCACCGCTTCGGCTAATCTTTTGGTTTTCGACGAAGGCAAAAAGTTTCTCGGCAGTCAATTCTTCCTGCGCGGAAATAAATTGTCGCAACAGTGCTGTCGTCGTCGAAATTTTTTCTTCAGCGACGGTAGATTTCTTGAAAATTTTTTTGCCGCGCTTGGTGAATTCGGCGGAGAAAAATTTTTGGTAAATCACGTTGCGCAAATCTTTTTTCGACAGTTCCGGATTGAGCGCGAAGTTCGACGACAGGTCATAATCTTCGGGCGCGGCGTAACCGTTCGCGTCGATACGGGAAAAAATTTGTCGTTCGGTAGCGAAAATTTCTTCCGCGTCAAATTTGATTTTGGACACGGGAAAATATTTACCCGTATTCGTCGGCAAATATTTTTTTGCGTTGTTGATCACAGCCAAAATTTTTTCCGGCGGAACGTAGGGCAATTTTGCTTGCAAATCTTCCAGCGACAAAGATTTTTCCGCCGCCATAAAAATTTTTGAAACTTCATGGTCAAGCCGCGTCAGTTTGCTTGCGGAACAAAATTCGTCAAAACAAAAGTAATCGTTGCCGGTCTCCTGCAAAATTTTTTTCAAAACTTGCGGCGAAAAAATATGCAGGCGATTAAAAAATTCCGCGTGCTTATCGTAAACAGCGGAATAGTACACAACGGGATATTGCTCCAAAAGCTCATCCGCGATAAGAAAAATAATTTCGCGGTCTCGTTCCGCAAGGAAATAAAATCGACTGCCGAATTCAATTCCGTTTTCGCGAATCACGTCAGCGATAAGTTCTCTTGAAATTTTTTCGTCGACATAATCTGTCGAGTAAATTCGCAAAACTTTGTTCGTGTCAATAAAATCGTCGCGGATTCCGTTCGGGAAATTCGCCATTATAATTTCGATAATTTTTTTCGGGACGTTTTGCATCGAACATAATCCCCATAACTCGCAAAAAAATTGCAGGCGATTCCGGAATTTAAACGTTGCGGGAGAAAAATTTTACCTGCACGTTGCCGACAATCAAAAAAGTTCCGTTTCAATGCGCGTGCCCGTCAAATTCAGTCGACGAATATTTTCCAAAGTTTCTTCGGAAAGTTGCACGTCATAACGCTTGCACAATTCCTGAACCATGTCGATATAAATTGCCGTTGCCGCCTCGTTTTCGCCCGCCAAAATCAAGTTGTATGTTCGTTCAATGAAATTTTCCCACAAACTTGAGTAAATTGTCTTCGCCGCAACTTCCGCGTTTATTTTTTTAACCAGCAAGGGCGCGACGCGATAATATTCTTTGACAAGCGCGGCAACAACGGGATTGGTAGCTTTCATCTTGTCGCGATAGGCTCTGAGCGTGTTGAGTTCTTCGCAATCGTCAGGCTTATTCAACGCCGCACAAGCCGCACTCGTGATGACGCAAAGCCCGCCCGAAGATTTTACTTCCACGGTTTCGACTCGCGGCGCATAAGTTTGCTTTTTTGCTTGACGGGCTTTTTCTTTTTGAATGTTGGATGCTTTCCATTGCCGGACTTTGGTAAGCTCGGTTCTTGCTTTGGCGTGACCTTTATCCGCTGCTTGAGAAAAAAATCTTTCGGCAGTGTCCAAATCTTGCTCAAAAGTTCCGTCGGTGTATTGATACAATCTTCCGCACTTGTAACATGAATCCGCCGTGTTGCATTGCGTCCACCAGGACAAAGCGCGTCTGTCGTCGCCCAAAGCTTGATAGAGATCGCCAACGCGTTCTTTGGAAGAAACGTCGGAAGAATTTTTCAAAATCATGCCGTAAATCTCGATGCAACTTTGCGCTTGAGTTTTTTCCGTGCTCGACAAATTATGCTGACTGTGCCACGCTTTGAGAAGCTTAGCCGAAAAATCGTCGACCAAAAATTTTATCGCGGGAATGAAATTTTTCACTGCCGCAAGTTTGAAATATCTGAGCGCGGCGGCATATCTGTTTTCAGCCAAGCTCATGTTGCCCAACGCGAAATTTGCTTCCGGAACCATTTGGTCAGACAAAATTTGCAACGCGCTGAAATTTCCGCCGGCAAGCTCGAAAAGTTTCGTTCCCGCCCGCGAATAACCTTGCTTCAAGGCACGTTTGAAATAATTCACTGCCGATTTTTTGTCGCCCGCGTGTTCTTCCCACAAGCCGCGAAAATAATTTTCTTTCGCCGTCTCGATGGAATTTATGTCGCGGGAAATTTGCATACAGTCATAATCCGAAAATCTCAAGTTTTCGGCCGCACGCAATTTCGCCCGTCGAATAAATTCGTTGTCACTTTCGCGCCGCAGACGCTCCAATTTATCGGCTCCGACAAATTCATTGTTCGCCGTGTGCAAAATTATTTCGCAAACATAACCGTAAGCCTCGTCGAAACGATTCAATTTCCTTGCGTATTCTGCGGCAAGTTTGAAATCGCGAAGGTCTGTTGCCTGAAAAAATATTTTGCGCCAAATTTCCTTTGCTGCCTCGCTGCAATGAGCAGTTGTCCTGCCGAAATATTTTTCTGCCTCCGACTCGTATTTTCGTGCCAAGTCAAGAAGCAACGTTGAGGCTCCCCGCAATTTTTCAAATTCCTGCTCGACCAAATGCAATTCGCGACGATTTTCGGCTTGCAAATCTCTGACCGCCGATTTTGTTTCGTCAACCGTGAGACGCACAAGATCTTCGGCAATCTGTGAGCGATCTGTTTTCAGCTGATTGATTTTTTGCTCGTAGAAATTTCTTATCTCCAACAGGCGACCGGTTATCGCGTCGGCAAAAAAACAATTTTCGCGAACGACGTTGAGCCGCTCGAAGACGCGAAAAATTTCTTCCGTGTTATGAAATGAAACTTCCCGAAAACGATTGTCGCGCATCAATTCGCCGATAATTTGCGTGTTCGCGCAAAAGTTGAACGGAATCGGACGACGATTTTTCAGCTTAAAAAATTCGTCAAGCAATTTCTGCTTATTTTTTTTGTCGGGCGGCTCGGAAATAAAAATCGTCACGGCATCCAGTTTTTGAAAAATCATTTCGGCGAAGGGCGTCCGCGAATCGAAATGTTCGGGGAAATATATGAGCGCGATATTTTGAAAAAATCCTGCCCGCTTCAACAAAAAGAACTGCAGAATTTGCGGCACTTCAATCTTGTCGCGCCACAACGAAATATTTGTTTTCGAGTATTCGCTCAAACTTAAATCGACAGGATTTCCAATGTCGTTCACCGCCGAAATTCCTTCGTCGCCCGCAACCAAAATCACGGGCAAATTTGTATCGAGCATTAAATTTTTCGCGGCTCTTTCGTCAAGAATACGCGACATGAAAGTTTCCGTCAAATGCTTGTCGAAGCCGACAACCCCGACAAAAGTTTTGCCGAGGAGTTCGGGAAATGCGCCGAAAATTTCCATGTCGTTCGCGATTTCAAAAATGCCGTCAAAAATTTCTGCCTTGTCGGGCACGGAAGATTCTTCCAACGCCGCACGAAAATTTTTTCCGAACTCGTCATAAAAAGCCTCGCGACTTTCGCCGAAACAATTCGTCCGATTTGATTTGTCGGCATTTAAAAGTTTCGCGACAAGTTTGATGTTTTCTCTTGTGTTGTCGTTTGCCATGTTTTGTACCTTTATTCGCCGTGCATTAACTCGGAAAAATTAGCAGAAATTTTCCCGACGATATTGTTAAATTTTTTCCTGTTGCCGCGAAGTCTGCCGTATTTTTGACAAACACGCCCGTAAATGTGCGACAAAGAATTAATCGCACGAATGTCCGTAGCTTGATAAATGTCGTTGCCCAAGTCTTTGCGACGTTTTTCCGCAGCATGAATTTCTTTGTCGAAATCGTCATCGATAAATTTCGTCAGGCTGTTCAATTCGGCTTTAACGTCGTGATTTTGAGCGGACTGTTGTGAGGCATAAGCCAAAAATTTTTCGACGAGATTTTGTCCGAGATATTCTTTGCCGTTGTGCGAAGAGTAAGCCGTAATTCCGAAAAAATTAATGCCCTTGTCCGTCAAAATTCGCCGCCCGTTTTCCACAATCGCCCGACAATCGCTTTCGGGTTTTCTGTCGGCTTTGTTCACGACGACGAGCAAGGGATTTTTTGTTGCCACGCGACTGATAAAATCAATATCCTTGTCGACAATTCCGTCGTCGACCGTGACAAGCAAAATCAAAAAATCCGCCGCTTTAACTTGCTGTTCGGCAATGTGTTCGTCCGTCATGTTTTCGCGGGCGTCAATGTCCGGCTTGTTGTATCCGGGCGTGTCGAGAAAAACAATTCGATTTTTTTGTTGCGACGGAAAAAACGGCGTGTAAATCACAAGGTTGCCGACAAAGCGCGAAAAACCGATTCCGTATTCCTCGTAAAATCTGTGCGTCATTGCCTGCATTGCGTCAAGATCCAAATCGGTAGTTCGCCCGCCCGAATAAGCTTGAATTTTTTCGTTGTCGCCGCCGACGATATAGGTCGGAATTGAAGTCGTCGGGTTTTGGTCTTCGGGCAAAACAATTCGAGCGTCCGAAGTATTCAGCAACGAATTTATAAAGCCCGATTTGCCCGCGCTGAACCTGCCGACAATGCCGACAATCGATTTTCCGGACAGCAAGCGAATTTTTTTGTACTCCATAATTTTATCGCTCAACTTCATGAGCCGGCGATTGAGTGCGATTGTATTTCCGCCGAAATCTTTCAGCGTCGTCAAAATTTCGTTGTCCAACATGTCGTCGAGTCGTCGCGCCACGTTGTCCGCAGAATTTTTTTGATGATTCGGCAAAAGTTTCGCGATGAGTTCCATGCCTTTTTTCGGGTCAGCAAGATACGGATTTTCAGGCTCGGAATTTAAAATTTCTTCGTCGTCCAAAGGATCGTCCCAAATGCCCATGATTCAGCCCTCACCTGCAGTTTTTCCGACAACGCGCAATTCTTCCTTGCACGCGGCAACACGCGACAAAAAATCTTTGTAACGAAGAATGCTGCCTTCTTTGTCGCTGATATTTTTTCGCAGAAGTTCCATACGCGCCACAATCGATTTTTTTACGTCGTCGGTGAAATGGATTGACTGCTCGCTGAGCGTCTTTTCGACTTGTGCGGCTTTCTGTTCAAGCGCGGCGGTTATGTCCTTCGCAATTTTGTTGAGAATTTCCGTCTGTCGCAATTCGAGTCGCGAAATATCTTCGTTGCGAACCTGCGCGGTCGGAAACTCTTCGATTATCATGTTTTGATATTTTTCGCTGTCGACAACGGAAAATTCGGGGATTGTCACTTTCGACAGCACCAACTCGACGGGAATCAAAACGTCATTTTCGTCGAATTCGGCATCCGCTTTTTGGAAGGCGTTCAAAACGACATTTTTTATCTTGTTGCGAATCTCGCCGATGTCAATCGCCAACTTCAAGCCCGACGCGATATTTCTTTCGGCGTCCGCAACGAACTTTTGCAGGTTTCTCACAACGTCGCTCACGTTGGCGGTTTTGTAAAAAACTGTGACGTTGTAAGGCACTTCCTTCGTAAAGAAAATCAAAAAACTTTCTTCGCGGTAACGTGTTTCGACTTCGCTGCCTTCCGCAACGGCAAAATCGGTGTGCTTGTCCAGCAAAGATTTCACTTGGTGAGCAACGTCGACGATATATTTTCGCGTGTCAACGGCGCAAAGTTCAAAAGCTTTTTCAATGGAGCGACGCATGTCAATCAATGCCCGTTCGCTCGTCTCCAATTTTCGTTGCAGTCCCGCGACATCCGCCGTTTCGGTCAAGCGCAAAATTTGTTCGGCTTCGCTTTGAATTTCGTTAATCTGTTTGGCGAAAAAGGCGGCTTGGTCTTTTATGAATTCACGGCTGCGCTCGGCGATAATGTTTTCTTTTTCCTTACGAATCTTGGCGAACTCGCGATTGCGCAAGCGGTCAATTCCCGCCAGTTCCAACAGAAATTCCGGCTCTTGCTTCATACCGTCAAAACGATCCAGCAGTTGCGACAAAATATGCGCTTCCAATTCGCTCAAATCTCCGGCGTCGGAAAGTTTGCGGGACATGCTGAAAAGAATCGACGAAATGTAATAAAGCGACCTGTCTTCCGTCAACTGCCTTTGCATTTCGGCTTCCATGCGCTTCAAAGCCAAACCGCCGACGGAAGATTTTTCGGCACGACGACTTGCGCTTATGACGCGTTGAGCACTGTCGTTGAGTTTTCTAACCGTCCGTCCCAAAACCGAACGCAAAGACTGTTTTCCGCGAGCCGAATCGTCCAAAATTGCCGAATCGAATTTACTGCCGACAAGCACGGCATGATTTATGCTTTCGCCCGGCAAAGTTTCAATGATAAGCGAAATATCCTCGTTGCTCATGAATTGCGGCGTCGGGCTGAGCACAAACACCAAATCACACGCCATCAAAAATTCTTTCGTCTTTTCACTGCGGGACATAATCGGATCGCCGAGCCCCGGCGTGTCAACAATCTCAATGCCTTTGAGCAAATCATTGGCAACCGACATCTCAATCCATTTCACAATCGGCGTGTATCTGCCGCCCGCACCGACATATTGCGCTAAGTCAATTTGCAGATTGCTGACGGAAATTTCTTCTTCCGTGCCGAGCTTCGACAAAATCGAAGAATCTTTTTCCGCCATTTCGGTTAATTCTTTACAGGCACGATACTGCGGAGAAATTTTGCGTTCGATTTCCTTGATTTCGGCTTCCGTCAACGAACAATCGACGGGAGAACCGTTGTAACTGAAACGATTTTGCACCGCAGACTTTTTGCGTTCTTCAAGATTTTTTTTGGCGCGTTGAAAATCTTCGTCGAATCGGCCGGAATTTTCTTCGATGACAGTCCAATCGGTTTCGCTGTAAAAAACAACTTTCGCGGATGATTTTTCGGCGTATGTGATTTTCGTCAGAGCTGCAGTCATGGGCGTGGCGGCTTTGGGTAAAATGTCCCTGCCGTCAAAAATCAGCGCGTTCAAAAATGATGATTTGCCCGCTTTGACCTGCCCGACAATTCCGATTTTCAAGTCGCGATTGGTGTTTATGATTTCGCCCGCGTGAGTCCGTGCCCGATGAATTTTTTCCGCGAAGTCGCGAAGATAATCGGGTTGAATAAAATTTTCGCCGTCCTTAATTTTCTCAAAGATTGAATCCATCTTTTGAAGAAAATCTTCGCAGTTTTGAATCCCCATAAAATTTACCTCCGTCAAGCGTTTTCAATCTCGGCGACAATTTCTTTCAACCTGTCAATGCCACGCGACAAATCGGCTTTCTTCCGGTCGACGTTCATAAGGTGCTCTTCCTTTTGCGCCTTGAGCTGTTGCAACGCGTTGATTTCGTTGTCGAGTGTGGATTGGAATTCGTCTTCAATTTCCGCCAAACGTTCTTCTTCGACGCGTGAAAGTGCTTCGCGAATTTCGGGACGAAGTTTTTCGCAAATCTGCGGAATGATTTCGTGCTCAATGCAACCGCGAAGTTTTTCTTCTTTGGAGCGACCGATTAAATCGTTCAACACGCCAATGATGTTCGGCAAAAAAATAATAATCAGTTCAAGCCACGGTGCGACAACGCTTGTCGTCAAAGCCAAACCCGTCGAAAAAATTTGATACATGTCCTTGTACTTTTTGGCTTTGGCGAAAACTTTTCCGCTTTCGGCAATGCCCTTGACTGCATCAAAAGTTTTGCGAATTTTATTTTCCGCCTCGTCGGGATTAAGTGAATCGTCGCGGTTAATAATCTCGTCGATATAATTTTCAAAACTCGCGTCGATGTTTCTTTGCGTGGACTGCAAAATCACGGGGCGGATGATATTGTTGACCGCCGAATTAAAAGCTTCGTTTCCTTGACGAGCGGAATGAATAAGCGCGCCGATTTGGCTTCGCAGTGCATTTTCCACGTCCTGCAAAATTTTCTGCGGAACTTCATTTTGCAAGCTGTTATGCAGATTTTTCTTTTCGCGTTGCATGGATGTGACAACCGAATCTTTTTGCCGCTCCTGATTTTGAATTTCGCGGTCAATGTCATGAGAATTGAATTCCAACGCCGAAAGTTGCATTTCCATTGACTGAATCGCCTGCTTGAAAAGAAGGAGGATTTTGTCGCCAAATTTTTGCATGATGAGTTCGTCGGCAGAAAATTTTCCCAACAAGTCGGCAAGTTTTTCGCCACAATCGGAATCGCGAATCGAAGTCACGATAACGGACGGCATTTCGCCCAAAACATTTTCCAAAGTCGTTTCAACATTCCGCGTAACCTCTTCAACATCCGACGGCGACAACTTGTCCCGTTTCGTCAAGACGAACGCGATTGAATTGCTGTACTGCCGTATTTCGTCCAGAAAATCAAGCGAACTTTGTCCGACGGTGCCTTTTTCCAAATCGACGACGAAAACATAAGCCGCCGCGTCGCCGAGATATTGCATCAGAGCTTTGTTGTGCGCCTCAATGCCGGAATCAAAGCCGGGCATGTCGACGGGAATTAAATCGTTAAGTTTTTTCAGCCGAACATTGTCGAGAAAATAAATGCACTTGGAACAATCGCGGGCAGAAATTTTGTCATGGTCTTGAAAGGAACATTCGCGTTGTTGACCATTTTCGTTGACGCAAATGATTTTTTCGGGCGATCCGTAAAGCAATTCGGCAGCAACAGCGGTTTCGGGCGCGATATTTTCGCGCAAAATTTCTTCGTTGCCCAAAAAAGAATTGAGCAACGCCGATTTGCCCGCGCTGAATCCGCCGACGAACAAAATTTTTGCGGAAAAATTTTCAAGATCTTTCCGTCGCTCCGAAAAACGCGGTTGAAGTATGTCACTTGCAATTTGATTTTGATGCAATATGTTTTCCGCCTCGTCAAGATAACCGAGCAATTTTTCTTTGCTCATCAATCTCGCTCCTTTCCGAATACAATTTCTGTGATTAAACGAAGAACCTCTGTCGGTTTGTATTTGGATGAATTCTGTCATTTTCATTGCATATTCGCGCCGCCGAAAAAATTTCCTTCAAGAATATTTATCATGAACTTGCCGGCACATTGATAATTTTTTCCGCGAATCGTAACGCTGAAATTACATTGCGCGAAGTTTTTTTGTGTTCCGGCAAAGTCATTTCAATGGACGAGCCGACATCTGCCCTTGACGCCGAAACCGAAAAAATATTCCTGACGCGGCTGACTAATCAAGTGCACGACAAAACCATTATCATCGTGCCCCACAAAAAAGAAGTTCGCAATTATGTTTCGGAAGTGATAGCGATTAAGCTTTTGATAGACTAGAATATCCGATTATTTGTCTCCGGCGAATTCAGTTGTTTTTTCGGGAAGTTGCCCTGTGAAAAAATTTTTGTTGCCGTTGTATGGACGGCAATTTTTTTTGTAACGGTCATGATTAATTTCTGCGGAATCATTTCAAACGTTACAAAGTTGCGCTGACAAAAAAATTCTCGTCGAGCATGACGAACGATTGATTGACATTGCAGACGAGATTTTTTATTTACTGAGTTTCGACGGTCAGCAACCGATTTAAAACGAATTGATTCGTTCAGCCGAGGCGGTCGGTTTGTTTGGTCAAAGCTTCAAGCCACACGGCTTTGAGCGGCACGGAATTTTTTTCGGCAAGACGGCGGCAATCTTCGTATTCGGGCGTAATCGAAACGATTTTGCCGTCAAACGCGCTGACTTTGCATTGAACGTCGCCGAAACTTGTCGCGACTTTGGCAATTTTGCGCACAGCCTCAACGCGTCGCGAAATTTCAATCACGCGCAGACCGATCGTCGTTGTTTCTTCAAAAATAATTTTCGTGCAAAGTTCCTGATGTTCCCTGTCGACCAAAACGCTCAGCATGTTTGCGGGGCGATTTTTTTTCATGTAAATGGGCGTCGTCCACACGTCGAGCGCACCGGCGTTGAAAAGTCTTTCGTACAACCACCCGTAAATTTGCGGATTCATGTCGTCGATATTCGCTTCGAGTTTGAGCAGGTGGCGTTCACTCTGTCCGCCGAATTCGCCGAGATAAATTCGCAGAACGTTGGCAATATCCAAATCCCAAGTTCCCGCGCCGTAACCGATTTTTTCCGACGTGAAGTCTTCGGGCAAATCTGCGCTGAATTCAGCCAAAGCGTTGACGATTGCGGCACCTGTCGGGGTAGTCAATTCTTTTTCCGCGCCGAAATGATACGTCTTGAAAGTCTGCAAAAGTTCAGCCGTTGCGGGAGCCGGAACGGGCATCAAACCATGCGCACATTTGACGAAACCGCTGCCCGTGTTGATTCGCGAGACGAAAATTTTTTCCACGTCGAGATAGTCCAAACAAATCGCGCAACCGACAATGTCGACAATCGAATCAATCGCGCCGACTTCGTGAAAAGTGACTTCGTTGGCGGGGCGTTGGTGAACCTTGCCTTCAGCCGCCGCGATGACGCCGAAAATTGCAAGCGCACGATTTTTGACCGCCGAATTTAAATCCGAGGCGTCGAGAATTTTTTTTATGTCGCCGAAAGTTCGATGGCTGTGATTTTTCGCGTGTTCGACGCGGTGAAGTCTGCGGATATTGGTGCCTTCCGAATCAAAATTTTTGGGCGTCTTCACGTCGACATAAATCGCACCGATACCGTTTTTGCTCACGTCGGAAATTTCCAAGTCGAATTCACGCGGCAATTTCAGTTTGTCGAGTTCCCCGCGCAGAAAATTTTCGGGAACGCCCAGTTGCAGGCACGCACCCAAAAACATGTTGCCGCTGATTCCCGCCGCACAGTCAAGATATAAAGCTTTCAAGTCAATTCCTCCGTTGAATCAAAAATTTCGAGTCGTCAATAAATTGTTCCCCCGCTTTTAAAGCGGGTTGCCGCTAATTCCCGCCGCGCAGTCAAGATACAAAGCTTTCAAGTCAATCCCTCCGTTGAAGTGGGCTACAAAAGTTTCGCGATTAAAAACAGCCCCGCTCCAAACGGAACGAGGTCGCGCAAAGATTAACAAATTTGTCAATGGTTGTCAAAAAACAATGCCCGTGTTCACAAAATTTTTTGACGGGATTTTTTATTGCGCCTAACGATTTTTAACGTTAAAATTGCCGCAGAAAATTTTTCGAGGTTATTTGAATGAATATTTGCTTGCTGATTAAAGATTTTGCTGTCGGGAAAAAATTTTTGGCTGACGGTCGCCCGACGAAAAGCGGCGCGGAAATTCACGGCGAAAATCACGCGTTGCAGTTAATCAAACTCGGTCACCGCGTCACGCTCATGACGAAGAAAAGATTTTTTCACACGGCGGCACGCGAAAATTTCAACGGAATCGATTTAATTCGACTACACCCGCCGTTTCGCTGGCTGGAAATTTTTTTGCGACTGTTGACGACACACAACGACATTGACGCGTTTTACATAATCGGGACGCCGAAATTTTCCGTGTGGGCAATTTTGTTCGCACGCCTGTTCAAAAAGCCCGTAACTTTGGCGTTGACGGGTAAAGCTGAAATTTTTTCTGCGGACGGTTGGCGCAACAAAATTTTGGCGACGTGCACGAATTACGTTGCCACGACAAAAGAAATTCGCGACGGATTCATTGAACGCGGCGGCATTTCGCCCGAAAAAATTACAATCTTGCCGCACGGAATCGACACGAAAAAATTTCCGCAATCGAACGAATCACAACGTCGCGAGCTGAAAATTTCGCACGGCGTCGACCCGAATCAAAAAGTTTTGCTGTTTTGCGCCCGAATCGTCAAAGACAAAGGCGTTGACACGTTGCAGGACGTTTGGCGAATTCTGCACAAAAAATTTCCGGACGCGCTGTTGTTCGTTGTCGGCGGCGGACTGAACGAACTTTTGGACGAACTGCGGACACTTTCGACGGAACTTGACGGCTCAATCAAAGTCATCGGCGAAGTTGACAACCCCGCAGAATTTTATCGGATGGCGGACGTGTATATTTTCCCGTCGCGTCATGAAGGTTTGCCGACTTCGCTTTTGGAAGCAATGTCAAGCGGATTGCCGGCGGTCACGAGCGACATTGGCGGTTGCGAAGACGTGATTTTTAACGACGTGAACGGTTTTCGAGTTTATTCGGAGGACGCGACAGCTTTTGCGGAAAAAATTTCGATTTTGTTCACCGACGACGAACGCAGGAAAATTTTCGGCGAACGTGCGGCGAAATTGATTCGTGAGACGTGCGACTTTTCGATTGTCATGCCGAAACTTGCCGAAATTATTGCGAGGTGACACATGGACGACAAAAAATTTTTTGAACTTGCCGACGCGTGCGGTTTTCTCGAAGCGGTTGCCGAAGAAGTGCAAGCCGAAGAGATTTTGACGGCGGGCAATTCGTTTTTCGACAAAAATTTTTTCGGCACGCGGGTTTTGGTTCTTGCGCCGCACCCCGACGACGAAATTAACGTTGCGGGCAATATGATTTTGAATTTGTCGGCGGCTAAAGCTGAAATTTTAGTTGCGTACTCGACGAACGGCGACTTTGAAATTTCTGCGGACGTTCGTGCTCAAGAGGCAGTTGACGCGCTGAAAATTTTGGGCGTGCCGTCTGAACGAATAATTTTTTTCGGTTACGGCGACGGGCACAAACTTTCCGACAAGCCGACGACTTCGCCCGCAGGTCACACGGAAACTTACGCGGCGAAAAATTTTGTCGACTACGCGAAAAAAACTTTCGGGCGACACAGTCCGTACACGCGGAAAAATTTCAAGCGCGATTTGAAAGATTTACTGCTTAAACTTCGGGCGAACATAATTTTTTGCGTCGACTTTGATTCGCACCCCGACCACAGAACGTTGTCGATTTTGTTCGAGGAAGTTTTGGGCGAAATTTTGTCCGAACGCCGCGATTATCGTCCCGAAGTTTACAAAAAATTTGCTTACGCGACCGCATTCACCGCCGCACCGGATTTTTACGCACAAAATCTTTTGTCGACGCGCAAGCCCAAAGTCGGCGAGACCGACACTTACGATTTCGATTTGATTGACCGCGCAAATTACGTTTGGGCGGACAGAATTCGTTTCCCCGTGCCGGAAAATTGCCGTCAAACCGTCTTGAAAGATAATCCGCTTGCCGCCGCGATTTTTGCTCACAAGTCACAGCGCAACCAGTGGAATTCGCTTCGGATTTTGAATTCCGACGAAATTTTTTTCGAGCGACGCACCGACAACGAAATTTTTTCGGCTAAAGTTACAGCGACATCGGGCGACCCGAAAAAAGTTTGCGATTTTAAAATTATCGACGTGACGGACGTGGACGCAAGCCCCGCGCAATTCGGAAATAATTTGTGGCAACCGTCACCCGACGACACGCAGCGGAAAATTTTTTTCGAGTGGAGCGAGCCCGCGCAGATTCAACGAATCACAATTTACGGCAACCCGCTTGACGAAATGCCCGCGAAAATTTTTTTGAGTCTTGAGCTGGCAAACAATTTCGCCGTGATTGACAAGGCGCGAATTTCTTTGGATAATGTAAAAAATTTCAGCGTCGAATTGCCGAATCACGGGCGACCGCTCACGATTGACACGGAAAAAATTTTCGTTACGCGTGCCGAAATAAAAATCGTCGACGCGGGAAAAAATTTCGGGCTGTCGGAAGTCGAATTCTTCGCGAACGCCGAGCCGCTGAAAAAAATCCCGCCGTTCGTCAAGCTGACTGTCGACGACAATTTTATTTATCGTTACGCGGTGCCGTGGGAAGTCGAAAAAATTTCTTTGGGCTTGTACCGTTTCCGCGTTGATTCGCCCGTAAAAATTTCCGCGACGGTCGACGACGAAAACATTTTGTCGGAAGTCGTGGCGGACGAAGAAGTTATTTTAAATTTCGGCGGCGCAAGTGAAGTTGTCGTGACGGCTGAAGTTGTCGGCTCGGAAATTTACGATCGCGCAATAATTCGGCGTGTCGGCGATTTCGCGCAGATTCAATTAAAAGTTTTGCAGTGGCTCGACAAGTTGCGCGTCCACAAAATCCGCAAGATTGACAGGTGAGTTAAGGGACAAGAGCGAAGGGACAAGGGACAAGTGATTGTTTCATGAAGGTTTTAACGATTGACGAAAATCTTTTTATCGGCTCCGGCGGACATCAGGCGACGTACATTCACCCGATTGACCGCACGAAATGCATAAAAATTCCGCACATGCCCGACGACGGCGACGTTCGCAAGGAAATGCGTTACAGACGAATTTGCGCGTCGAAACTTGAAAAATCCAGACTCGTGACGGAATTTTTCGGGACGGTCGAAACAAATTTGGGACTCGGATACGTTTTTGAACGTGTGCTTGACTACAACGGCAAAACTTCCCGCGACATGAAAAAATTTTTGCCGAAAACTTGTCCCGACACGGAAACGCTCCAACGAATTTGGACGATTTTGCTGACGTTTAAATCGGATTTTCTGCGCGAAAACATTGCGATTGTCGACACGGACATAGAAAATTTTATGGTACAGGAAACTTCGCCGGGCGTTTACCGCGTGCGAATCGTCGACAATATCGGCACGCCGGTTTTAATTCCGCTGGTTTATTGGTTTGACTTCGCCGCAAAATGGAAGGCGAAACGTTATTGGAACCGAATCGCGGATTGGCTTGCGGAAAATTATCCCGAAATAATTCCGCCCGAACTTGCCGAACAGCTCAAGGAGAAATAAAATGAAAAATTTTTCGCTCGATAGGGCAATGTATCTCGTCGTGGTGCTTTTGGCGTTCACGACACCGCTGTCGACGGCAGCCGCAAGCATTTCAGTCGGTTTGGGCGTGATTTTTATCCTGATTTATCGATTTCGGACAAAAAATTTCCCGCAATTCGATGTAAACGTCCTCGAAGTGCTGGCAGTTTTTTTGGCGTGTCAAATTTTCGTCGCGATAATGAGTTGGGAACCGAAAATCAGTTTCCGCGAAGTTTTTGGCGAGTTCCACAGATTTTTTCCGCTGATTTTCGCAATGACGTTCATAAAAAGTCGAAAACAACTTTGCGGCGTGTTAATCGCGTCGATTTTGGCATTTCTAATCAACGATTTGGCGGGAATTGTTCAATATTTCGCGTTTGACAAGCCGCGAGCATTCGGATTGAATCACACGCCGACATTTTACGGGTCGTTTATGCTCATGCAGTTGCCGATGCTGATTTTCATGTCGCTGTTAAAAATTTTGCCGCAGTTTTGGCGGAAAATTGCACTTGCAACGGCGATTTTGAGTTTAATTTGTCTGGTTTTGTCAATGACGCGTGGCGCGTGGCTTGCGTTCGTGTGTGTCGCGGTAATTTTCTTCGTGCTGGAAAAAAAATATCGCCTTGTCGCCGCAAAAATTTTCGCGGGCTTGGCGATAGCGTTTTTGATTTTGGCAATGACTTCGCCGCAAATTCACGAGCGACTTGAAACAATGGTCAGCACGAAATTTCAAAGCAACACGGAACGCGTCTTGATGTGGCAATCTGCGCTGGAAATTTTTAAAGATTATCCGATAACCGGCGTCGGGCAAAAAATTTTCGTCAAAGCGTACAACGAGCAATACATTTCGCCCGAAGCAATCGAAAGACCCGAAGTCACCGAGGGCGGACACACTCACCCGCATAATAATTTGCTAAATGAGCTGTCCGAAGGCGGAATCGTCGGATTTTCGGCGTTTGTCGGGTTGTACGCGTATTTTTTCTGGAAATTTTGGCTGCAATTCCGTCACGAAAAAAATTTCCCGTTCAGCGCGGGTTTGACGGCGATTTTAATCCTTGCGGGCTTGCAACTTGAAGGTTTGACCGATACAAACATGAATCAAGTACCGATTATGCGCGAATTTTGGTTGCTTGCCGGAATTTTGCTTGCGGCGGGAAATATTTTGAGAGGTGAAACTTTTGGCGACGATAGACGAAAAAATTTTTGAAAAACCTGAAGGCGAATTGGCAAAAGAAGTCGACGAGCCTTTAACCGAAGAAAGAATCGCCGCGTTGAAAAATTTTGCGGAATCAATCGGCATCGAGTTTAAAAATTTCGTTTTGCTCAATCGGGCGTTGACTCACAAGTCATATGCACGCGAATTCGATCCGAAATTGAAAAACAACGAGCGATTGGAGTTTTTGGGCGACGCGGTACTCGGTTTGGCGACTGCAACTTATCTTTTCGAGCATTTTACGAACTTAACCGAGGGCGAATTGACAAAAACGCGCTCAAGTTTGACGAGACAATCAACTTTGACGCGTTTGGCTGAAAAAATTCATATCGACGACGTTTTGTTGTTGGGAAGTACCGAAAAAGGTTCTCTGCGCGGGCGTGATTCAAACCTTGAGGACGCTTTTGAATCGGTTATCGGCGCAATTTATCTTGAATGCGGCTGGGAAACGGCAAAAAATTACGTTTTGAGCCAAATGATTGACGAATTCGAGCGCGTGAAGGTTACCGGCGTCCCGAAAGACTACAAAAGCAAGTTGCAAGAGGTAATTCAGCGAAATCCCAATCGAAAAGTCACTTACACCGAATTAAACGAGGAAGGTCCCCCGCATATGCGAACTTTTGAGGCGGCGGCGTTGATTGACGGTAAAATTTTCGGTCGCGGCGTCGGCAAAAGCAAAAAACTTGCCGAACAGGAAGCTGCCCGACATGCACTGCAAAATATCGGCGAATTGCACTAAAAAATTATCCCCGACGTAAATATCGGGGATTTTTTATTGCAAAGTCCAATCCGTTGCCAATTTTAAAATTTCGTCGGCGATTTCCTGATTTTTTTGCTGATATGTGTGTCCGGTGCGCTCAATGAAGATTAATTTGTTATCGGAAGCCGTTTTCATGTGCGAATTTATGTTTTTGAGGAAAAATCGTTCGTGTTATCCAAAATTCCGCTCAACCAGTCGTGCGCAGTGTTCGCCGTGCAAACAACCCATCCAATGAAATAAAACGGCAGAATTTTTTCACCTTGACCGTAGCGAACGAGTTTTTCGACGAAATCTTTTTCACGGGACGAAACATTTTGCATCATGTACGCCAAAATCACGTGACGATAATTTTTCGCCGCAAAATCTAAATATGCGTCAATATCTTCGTCCGTGTAGGAAAATCTTTCGTTCCAGGAGCCGACAAGCTCTTTTTCGCCGGTTTTCGCGATTACGACAGTTTCAGCCGAATTTCCGAATAAAACGCCGTTCAAAACCGTTTCGCGTCGAGTTTCAACGTTAATGTCCCGCATTTAGGCACGACCTCCGAAAATGCACCGATACGCGGGCGTCCGATAACATGAATTGCACGAAATGCATTTTGAAACGTCACTTGAGCCGTCAAAAAACTTTTTCGGCAAATTCGGTTCGCGAACAAGCGGTCTGGATAAAGAAATCAATTCGATTTTGGTTTCGCGAAGAATTTTTTCCATAAAATCGCGACTTCTGAAGCCTCCGACACAAATTATCGGCACGTCGACATTTTCGGCAAGTTTCGCGGCAAAATCGGCGAAATATCCTTCGTTTACACCGGATTTTATGCCCGCAACAAAGTCATTTGAATTGATTTTTATCGTTACGTGAAGATTTTTAGTCGATTTTTTTATGCCGCTAAGTATTTCAAGCAAAATTTTTGCGCGATTTTCGGTCGAACCGCTGAATTCGTCCGTCCTGCAATTAATTTTCGGGCTGATAAACCTGCTCAGGAAGAAAAAATGCGCCGCGTGTATCTGAACGCCGTCAAAACCGCAAATTTCAGCACGAATCGCCGCGTTTACAAAAAAATTTATCACTTCGCGAACATCTTGCAAAGTCATTTCGTTTTCGCCGACTTCAAAGCCGTTTTTGTAAAATGCGCCCAAAGCAAGCTGTGAAATCGCCGCACAATCGTTTTCGTGAATAATTTCGACGAGTTTTTTATACTGCGGAATCAATTTGTTGTCGGAAAGCCGCATCATGCCGCCGAAATAAAAATCGTCCGCAGAAACACTGGTAAAGCCCGTAATAATCGTTCCGACGACGCCGCGAGCCAATTCGTCGTAAATTTTGTACGTGTCATCGAAAATTTGTCAAAAATGCTTTTCATGTCGTCGCCTCCACAAATTTGACTGTGTGAAGTATAATTTAAAGCGAAAATTTTGGTGAGAGCGCATAAAAAGTGTACCATCGAGGTGAAAAATCATGAGCGAAAAAATTTATTCGATTGATGCGACGTTGAGCGACGTTTTCAACAAAAAATGCCCGATTTTGTGCGCAATGGACGTTATCGGGTCGAAATGGAAACTTCCAATCGTTTGGTACCTGCACGAAAATAATTTCTGCGCCGCCGAAGGTCGTTGAGTATTCTTTGACGGATTTTGGACGCGAATTGATATCGGCATTGAACGAACTTTACATTTGGGGCGAAAAAATCTTGCTGAACGGAAAAAATCGCTAAAAAGATTTTTCCGCTGATTGAAGGGTTTTACAATCCCCGCAACGAATTCTTGTTGCCGGTCAAGAAAACCCGCATTACGACAAGAAAATTTTTCAATTAAGATTTAAGGAGCGATTAGACATGTTGATTGATAACGACGATAAAACTTTGGTCGAGAAAAAAATTTCGTCGGAGCCCGTGTTTGACGGCTGCTTGTTGCACGTCATGAAAGACGAAGTCGAACTTCCAAACGGTCACAAAGCCGTTCGCGAATGGATTAAGCACCCCGGCGCGTCGGCGGTGATTCCGTTGCTCCCCGACAATCAAATTATCCTCGTGCGGCAATTCCGTTATCCCGTCGGGCAAGTCACGCTGGAAGTTCCCGCAGGCAAGCTCGACAAAGTCGGCGAAGACCCCGTCGAATGCGCCAAACGCGAACTTTCCGAAGAAACGGGCTACACTGCGGGCAAAATCTGGAAACTCACGACGATTGCCACGACTGTCGGCTTCACTGACGAATATATTCATCTTTATGCCGCAAGCGACTTGACTGCGGGCGAAAAGCATCCCGATTCGGACGAATTTATCAACGCGGTAAAAATTCCGTTGACTGCCGCGCTTCAAATGGTTGAGTCGGGAAAAATTTTCGACGCGAAGTCCGCAGTTTCGATTTTGTTGCTCGCCAAACAAGTTTTCCTGAAAAAATAATCGTCCGCAAAAAAATTCCTAATTCCTAATTCCTAATTGCTTTTCGGAGGTGCTTTGATGTTCGATAATCCAGGCGGATTTTTCATGAATTTGATTGCCGGTTTGCCCGCGATTGTTATTGCAATGGTCGTTCACGAATATTCGCACGCAAGAGTTGCTTACGCGCTCGGAGATTACACGCCGCGACTTCAGGGACGGTTGACGCTCAATCCCGCCGCTCATGTCGACCCGATTGGGCTGTTAATGCTGTTCGTCGTGCATTTCGGTTGGGCAAAACCCGTTCAAATAAATCCGAACAACTTCAGCAACCCGCGCCGCGATGATATTTTGGTTTCGCTTGCCGGTCCCGCGTCGAATTTGGTTACGGCGTTTGTCACGCTGATAATTTTCGTCTTGCTGCTGAAATTTCACGTCGGATTGAGCGAAGGCGCGCTTGTCGTCCTCAATTTGATAATCGTCTACAACATAAACTTCGCGATTTTCAACATGTTGCCGATTCCGCCGCTCGACGGCTCGCACATCCTGCGAAATATTTTGCCTTACGAAATGTCGCGGGCTTATGAACGTTTGGAACAATACAGCTTCGTATTTTTGATTCTGATACTCGCGACGCCGATTTTGGATTGGGTGTTCGTGCCGTTGCAACGAATAATTTTCGGTTTGTTCAAAAGTATCGCAGGAATTCTGCTCTGACAAAAAAATTTCCCCGTCAAATGCGATGGGGATTTTTTGTTTGAAAAAATTTTGTCCGCGCTGTAAAATTTCGTCGAGGAGTTGATTAAAATGTCTGAAACACAAACTTTGAGTCCCGAAATTTTGAACGTCACGGAAAATGTCACCTTCACGCCGCTCGAATTGAAATATTTCGTCCTTGAACTTAAAGACATGATGGCTGAAGGCAAATTCGACATCCCGAAAGTCATTCGCGCCGCCCGTTTCTACGCCGAAATCGAAAGAAGCGACCAAAGTTACAAAAACGGTCATTACGTCTCGTTCACGGACGAAGAATGGGAAAAATTCATCAATGACGCAGACTGGGAGAAACACTTGCATGAACAAAAACTTTGAAGTTGAGATTTTTTTGCAGGAAACTTGCGGCACGTGACGAAAAATTTTTGTATCGAAAGATTTTTTCGCGTGAAAGGAGGTGACAACATGAAAAAATTTTTTCGGCGGGCGTTGACGGCGATTTTTATCGTCGCGCTTATGATTTCAGCGACAACAGCGCAGGCGATTGAGCGCGTGCCAAATGAAAAAGAAATTTTAGCTGATATGTATGCGCATCCGTCAAATTATATTTACTACGGCGGTGCGAGCACTGGACTGAGCTTTTTTATCGTGAGAAATTCGTTAAATGTAGAGCTTTACAACCCGCCAAACTACATAATCAGCGTAAGAGGAATAACACGCTTCGACAGTGGCAAAGACCAAGGAATACTCTCCGAACATATTATTCGTTACAAGTACGATTACACGGTAAGAAAAATGTACATGGAACGACAAGACCAAAATAAAAACGTTTCTTGGGAATATTTGGAGCCAGTAGTAAAGAAAGGGGTCAAATCATACCTTTACAACAATTTTGTTGCTGCAGGCGAGGTTTTGTTTTACATTGCGTATAAAAAGAGCTTTTACGATAAGCCGTTAAATGATTCATTTAAAAACTTTTTAGCCAAAGAACATACGCGATAATGAATTTGGACAACGGCAGTTGAAAAAAACATTTTGTGAAACAAAAAATCGACGGGAATTTTCTTCCAGTCGGCAATTTTTTTGCGAGCAAGCCCGATTTCGTAAAAAGGTATCCCGAACGATACTTTTTTACAGCAGACGATTGCCCGTGTCGAAGTCGTAAAGCGATTCGCATTCGTCAATAATCTCGTCAAGTTCGGGGCGTGCGGAAAAATTTTTCATGTTGCGGAAGAAATTTTCGCGGTGAACGACGACCGAACGAATGAACGCCGCCGCATAATCGACGAAAATATTTTCCGCGTCGAACAGTTGCCAAAACTTTTTAACGCTGTCCGCAGTCGCAACGTCGTATTCGATTCGGTGAATGATTCGCGACAAATCTGCGCGGACTTCAGGCGTAAACATTGACTTCAACAGCGCAAGTTCCGGCATCGACCGCGACGCCCGTACAAGCCAAAATTCCGTTTGTAAATCGTCGTCGAAGTTGTCGAAACCGCAAGTTATCAGTCGCTCCAAAAGTTCGGGCGGCGATTTTTTTTTCAGCGGCAACAGTTGAACTTCCTTGTAAAACGACGCGTACAAAAGCCGCTCAAATTCCGTGCGCGTGTACAGTCTCGATACAATTCCGCCGAATGCGCCGCGCATCAATCGTTCCAAAATTTTCCAGTGGCGAATGTTGCGGAAACTCGTCAGCCAAACGCCCGTTTGCTTGATGAACGTCGAAAAGCCCGCCGCAATGTCCTGCGGATTCGTGACGACTTCCAAAGTTAAATCGCCGATAATCGCGTCGAAAAATTCTTCGTCGAACGGCAAACGTTCTTCGCGATAGTCAAGATTGAAAATTTTCACGCCGTCACAAAAAAATTCTTCGTCCGTCGTGACAAAAAAAATTTCGGCAGTCGGAAAACGTTCTTTGAGCGGCTCAAGATACGCTTTACTTTCGACAACCAAAATTTTTCGGAAAAAATCTTCGCCCGTAATGAATTGCATTAAATTTGGTTTGATGTCGTCCAAAATAATTCCTCATTCCTAATTCCTAATTCCAAATTGCTTTTCAAACCTCCGGATGAAGTTCGTCGCCGTATTCGCGCACAAAAATTTTCTGGTAGCGACGATATTTCGGGTCAAGCGGCTTTTCTTTCGGGCAGTGAATGCACCAAAAATCCGCAGATTGATTCGGCACGACAACTTTGTAACCTGCGCGGCTCATTTCCTTGCAAAGTGAGGCGTCGTACATGTGCCAACCGTCGAATAAATCTTCGCGCCAAGGCAAATCGTACTGCGTCGCCAAAAATAAACCGTCAACGGATTCAACTTCCTGATAATCACCGTCCGGCTCGTCACAATGCGAATCAACGACGCTTTCGGGCTCGCAGGCGTGCAAAACTCTGCCGTAAGTTCGCATACCGTCCCACCACACGCCCGTTGAAGGCAAATTTACGCAACCGATAACTCCGACAACGCCAATCGTTTCGTCGCGGAAAATTTTCAGCAAATCGGCGACCAAATTCTTGTTGACGACGAAAGTATCATGGTGCAAATAAATTTTGTACTTCGCGTCGGAATTTTTCATTGCGCGGTTGTAACCTTCGGTCATCGACTTCGCATCACGAATCGCAATGAATTCTGCGGTCATGTCGTCGGGAATTTTCAAGTTCTCCAGATACAATTTGCATTCGTCGTACCACCAATCGCTGTTCGTGCAGGTTATGAACGCGATTTTTTTATCGTCAAGCTTCAATCGGAGTCACCGTCCCGTTCAATAATGTCAAACATTTCTCGCGGCGTCACGATAAAAATTTTCTGCGGGAAATGTTTCAAGTTCCCCATCACGAGATAAGCGTCAACGTCTTCCCGCGCCGTCAATACAACATGATAAAAAATCACGTCTTTCGGGTCGGGCAGTTCGTCTTCAAAATCTTTCGCCTCGATGAATTGTCCGCGACTTGTCATACGACTTAAAATGCTTTCAATTCGTTCTTGAGAAAATTTAAATTTCGGGCGATTAATCACGTCTGTGTATTCCGCCAAGATTTTTTCGTCAAACAATGGAATAATTTTCCCGTCTGCAACGAGATTAACTATTTCGCCGGGGATAGAATTTGGTTTGAGCATGGCGGAAATTACGACGTTCGTATCAATAACCGCGTAGAAATTCATTGGATTCCTTGTGCCTCCCGTGCTTCGCGTTCTCTGCGCGCCGCATAAATTTCCGCGTTGATTTCTTCAAGTGTCATTTCCGACGTGCCGTTGCGTTTTGCCTCTTCGCCGATTTCCAACAAAAGTTTTCTCATTTCGGTGTCCTTGTAACGAATCGTCGAGAAATCTTCCTTCGGGTCGAACTTTCGTCTTTGAATTATTTGCAACATAATGAATTCTCCTTTCGCGGTTCAAAATTTTTTATCTGCTTCGGCGAAAGCCGCTTTAATGTCTTCAAACGTTGCTGCTCTGCCGGTGCGTTCCAATTCTTCGGCAAGTTCTTTTAAGATGTGGAAAATATTTCTCGTTCCGTTGCGTTCTTCGAGTTCTCTGCGCACAATTTCAATTTCCGCGTTGATTTCTTCAAGTGTCATCTCTGCGGGGGCGTCAGTTTCAGTTTCAAGAAATTTTTTCGGCGGCATGATTAAAACTCCTTTCGTTAAGCAAAATCGTCACCCAACACGCGCTGAATTTCGTCGACCGTCGTCAAACCTGCGCGAATTTTTTCGTGAGCGTCGTCCGCCAAAGTTTTCAAGCCCGAATCAATCGCCGCCGTGCGAATTTCGTCCAAATCTCGGCTGTTGAGAATCAAAGCGCGCAGATTTTTATCGACGCGAAAAATTTCATGCAGGGCAAGCCGTCCGCTGTAACCCGTGCCGCGACAATTTTCGCAACCGACCGCCGAATAAGTTCCGTCCGACAAAATTTGTTTGCAATGCGGGCAAAGTTTCCTGACCAAACGTTGAGCGACAACTCCGTTCAAT
>JAFUYE010000027.1 GCA_017470715.1 Selenomonadaceae bacterium | reverse complement strand
TGAAAAAAATCACCGACAGCCCGCCGATTAAAACAAGTGCATTGACGAACGCTATTGCCGCGCCGACCGTTGAGCTTGCGAACGAGTGAACGGAGAAGTCGCCCAAAATTCCCGAACGCGTCAAAAATGTTCCGTAGATAACAAGCGCATAGGTGAAAGTTGCCGCGACGTGAGCCGGTGCAAGTACAGCGGATTTTTTTCGTGCAAGGTCAATCAGGTGCAAAAGTACCGCCGACAACAGCCACGGGACAAGCGACGAATTTTCGACGGGATCCCAGCCCCAGTAGCCGCCCCAGCCGAGAACTTTATACGCCCAATAACCGCCGACGAAAATTCCCGCGCCGAGAAAACTCCATGCCGTCAAAGTCCAAATTCGTGCTTCCTCAAGCCAAGTTCGTGACGCCGCTTCCGTCAACAAATTGCCCAAACTCAACGCGAACGGCACCGCCAACAACGCGTAACCGACGAAAATTATCGGCGGGTGAATTGCCATCCAAAAATCTTGCAACAACGGATTCAAGCCGACGCCTTCGACGACTTGCGCGGGATTTTCCGCGAACGGTGACTTTGCCAAAACCAACGCGGTCAAAGCGGCTTGCAACAAAAAATAAATTGCCAATGCCGACGCTTGAGTTCGTCTGAACGTCAATATCAATCCCGTCGCCGCGTGCACGAGCAACCACAACAGGAATGAGCCTTGTTGCCCCGCCCAGAACGCCGAAACTTTGTAAATCGTCGGAAGTTGCGTTGACGAATACGACGCGACATATTCAACCGTGAAGTCGTCCGCGAAGATTAAATGCCACAGCAACAGACTTGCCGCCGTCACGAAACTTGCCGACAAGCCTGCGCAGATTTTTATCAAACGAGCCGACGGAATTTTTTGCACGTAACAGACGCTTGTCACCGCGATTGCCGACGCAAGCGAACAGATTAAAAATAAATTTCCCGTCAAGTCATCACCTCGGTTGTTGCCCTTCGTATTTCGACGGACAGCCGCTTTAAAAGCGGCGGAACAGCTGGTTAAAACGTTCGACAACTTAAGCCGTCACTTCGGTTGCTGTCCTTCGTATTTCGACGGACATTTGATTAAAAGTTTTTTGGCGTGAAAACTGTCGTCCGACGAATCGAATTTGCCGACAGCCACAATGTGATAAGCGTCATCGAATTGATCCGGTTTTACGCCGTCGAATTTGACGCGCAAAGTTTCACCGGAATTTTCGTCCCGCAAGCCGAAAGTAAATTCGTCGCAGGTTTGAACGGGTGAAAAATTTTTATCGAGCAGACCTTTGACCTGCACGGAATTTGTCGCCACCCGCGCCTCGGCAATCGAAACGTAGGGCGTGACGCTTTCCGCCAGATTCAAACCTGCGTAGGCGACGAAGCCGATTAGCAGAGCGATTAAAAAAATTTTCCGCACGGTGACGCGCCTCCTTCGATAAATTTTGCTGATTATATCATTGCGAAAAAAGCCGTGTCGTTGCAGTTGCGACAATAAAAAAAGCCGGAACATAATCGTTCCGACTCAAAAATTTTTGTTGTTAATCTTCGTAAACGTAGCGCAAGGCGTTCAAATTTTCCGTGTTGAAATCTTTATGACAGACGCAACCTTTCGAGTTCAGCTCCATCGTTTGACGGTTGTCGGCGGAATATTTTTCCCACGTCGGAATAAATTCGTTGTTCGGGTTGCCCGTCGCCGCAAATGCCGTCCACGTCGCTTGAACCTGCTTAACAAGATTCTGCGCGGGATTCGGATGAAGCGTATCGGGATTGTTGAGCGTAAACGGCAAGTCAACTCCGTGACACGAACGCACAAGTTCAATCGGTGACAGCTCACTGAACAGATAAAAATAAACGTCGTCGAATTTCGATTGATATTCCGCAGACAATTCTTGCCCGACGCGCCAATCAATCTGCGTCGCAAAGTCGCCGTAAGTGTCGTCGGTATCGGAACGATTTTTCAGCCACGATTTATAAATTTCTTCGTTCGAGCGTTTTTTGTACTGTGAAAAAATCGGCGAATTCTTTTGAGGCTCTGCGCGGAACAGCTTAAACAAATTTTCATCCACCAGCAGGAAACAACGCCACTCGTCGGCAGTCGTGCCCGTCAAAAATTTAATTCCGCGAGCCGCACCGTCTTTTAACGCTTTGAACGGGTCGGCGGGCAAAAATTTCCCGTCGCATGTCGGCAGATAATCCGCAAGACTGAAACCGCGAACTTCCGAAAGTTGCAAGTAAATCGCTTTGATTTCGTCGGTAGATTTTTTCACAAGTTCGCCGAGATTTTTCGCGCCACTCGTCGACAAAAACTGTTCGGCAAGTTGAGCGGAATTTTCCGGCTTGTTATAAAAGTCGACGTGTCCCGACTGCGGAATTGCTTTGTCGAACAAACCTTTCGCAGCGGAAGCGATTGTCAGCAACATAACCGAAATTGAGCCGGCACTTTCGCCGAAAATCGTAATGTTGTCGGGGTTGCCGCCGAACGCCGAAATGTTTTCTTTGACCCACTGCAAGCCCGCAATTTGGTCTTTCAAGCCGAGACAGCCGCAGTCTTCAAACGCAGAATCAATCGCCGCGAGATTCATAAATCCGAAAACGTTCATCCGATATTCCAAACTCACCAGCACGACATCATTTGCCGCCGCGAAATTGCCTCCGTGATAAAGCGGGTCACTTGCACTTTCAAAGGCGAACGCGCCGCCGTGAATGAAAACCATGACGGGTAAATTTTTTCCGTCGCCGCGTTTCCAAATGTTGAGCTTCAAACAATCTTCGCTTTCCGGGATTTTGGATGCGCCTTCGTCGTCGTAATTTTGAACGGGTTTAAAGCCGAATTGTTTTGCGTCGAAAGATTTGTTTGACGGCTTCAACGGTTGCGGATCTTGCCAACGAAGTTTTCCGACGGGCGATTGAGCAAACGGAATGCCGAGCCACGTTTTAACGCCGTTTTTATCGACAAAGCCGTTGAACGTGCCGTAACGAGTTTTGACGCTCAAATTGTCCGCCGCGAAAACGTCAGCGGGAATCGCCATTGACAACGCCGCCATTGAAGTCGTCTTGATAAAATCGCGTCGGGTTAAGTCTTCAGACATAAGGACAATCTCCCTTCAAACATTTGGGCACAGTTTACAGGAACGCCGCTTGCAAGTCAAAAAAAATTGACGACGAAAATTTTCGCCGACAATAATTGAGCCGAGTCGTTCTTTACGCCGAATAAACTTTCTTGCCCTCGAAGTAAGTCGCCGCAGGTTTTGCGGTGTGAATTTCCGTTTCGGGACAAGTCAAAACGTCTTTATCGACAAGCAGGAAGTCCGCATATTTGCCGTTCTTGATACTGCCGCGTTCGTCTTCAAGGAACATTTGTTTTGCGACGTTGATTGTCAAAGCGTTGATAGCTTGTTCGCGGGTGATTAATTCTTCCGGCCACCACGGTTTACCGGTTTCAAGGTAACAAAGTCCCGTCACCGCAATTTCAATAATGCCGAACGGATCATCGGGGCTGCCGCTCAATGCAGGAAAATCCGTGTGCGACGCCACGTTGACGCCGTTATCGAAGAATGACTTCATCGGATAGCCTTTGTCCGCCATCTCTGCGGGAAGTGTTTTGAGCAAATCCGCCCGTAATTCATCGTCGGCGTGATGCCAAATAAAACTTGCGTCGACAAAAATGTTGTGGTCGGCCATGCGCTTATAATCCGACGGAATGACGCCGTACACGTGAACAATCGTATTGCGCATTTCGTCTTTGCCGCCGTTGACGTAAGCGTTGACGACGCGATTGACGGCTTTGTTGCCCATTGCGTGTATGTGCATCGTCAAGCCTTTGTCGTTCGCCTTGCGGGTAAGGTCAACAAGTTCGTTTTCTTCCCAGTTGGGAATGCCTTGATGCCCGTCAAGATACAGCGGTTCGATAAAGCCCGTGCCCGTTTCGGGTGTGCCGTCCATGAAAAGTTTTATCCAGTTCGGCTTGACGTGCGTTGAAACATATTTTTTTGCGTCAACGGCTCTGCTCAACGCGTCGTCAACATTCATCCAACTTTCGATTTCGTAAGCCGTGCCCAAAACGAAATGCATATCGCCGGCTTTGTCCAATTCGTGAGCCGCCTCGTAAAAATTATCGTTGAAGAAATAATTGGCGTAACCGTCAAGATACATCGTGTAACCTTCCGACAACAAATGCTGTTCGATTTCGGGCATGATTGATTTTGCAATGTCGACGGAAAAAAGCTGTTCATGATCCAAGAAAGATTGCGTGTAAATTCCCGCCCGCTCTATAAGAAAGCCCGTAGGCGTGCCGTCCTCGCCGATAATAATTTTGCCGCCGCGAATGTCGTCGTCTTTTTTGAGCGTGGTGCCGTCTTTTGACATAATGCCCGCGTTGACAAGTGCAAGCGTATTCGCCAAACCTTTGTGACCTTCTTCGTCCGCGAAGTACATGGGAATATCACTGCAAATCGCGTCCAACTGTTGACGTGTCGGCATATTGTCTTTGAATTTCATAAAGTCCCAGCCGAAACCGAAAACAACCGTTGAATTTTTGTCACGTGCTTTTTTGACGGCGGCGGGAACAATTTCCGTCAAAAATTTTTCGGGCGTAGTTTCTCTGTCAATCATCGTGCCGGCTTTCGGAATGCCGTGCCCCATCGAATAATGAGCGTGACCGTTGCCGCAACCGGGCATGACAAGCCCTTTGCCGGTGTAGTCGATAACTTCGGTCTTGCCTTTTCGGATAAACGCTTTGGCACCTTTTTTGTCGCCGACGTAAACAAATTTGCCGTCTTTGACCGCGAACGCCTCGACAATCTGATTGTCTTCGGAGGTGAAAATTTTTCCGTAAACAACCAAATCGGCGGGCTTAACGTTTGCCGCGTCGACAGTTCTGTCGTAACCCGCGAAAAAAAATCCGAGTGCCGCAAGTGACGTTGTCTTGAGGAAATCTCTGCGCGTTAAATTTTTAAGCACAATGTCACGTCCTTAATCTTCGTAGAGGTAACGCAACTCGTTCAAATTCGCCGTGTTCAAGTCTTTGTGAAGGACGCAACCTTTCGAGTTCAGCTCCATTGTTTGGCGGTTGTTGACGGAATATTTTTCCCAGTGCGGAATAAATTCGTTGTCGGGATTGCCGTTCGCCGCAAAAGCCGCCCACGTCGATTGAACTGCCTTGACAAGTTTGGGATTCGGATTCGGTACAATATGGTCGCCGACGTTAAAGGTAAACGGCAAGTCAACCGCGTGACACGAACGCAATTTTTCATCGGGAGATTCTTCGCTGAACAGATAATAATAAACGTCGCCGAACTTCGATTGATATTCAGCCGCCAACTCTTGACCGACGCGCCAATCAACCTGATTCACGAAGTCTTCAAAGTTCTCCAACGTGTCGGGACGATTCTTCAGCCACGACTGATAAATTTCCTGCGGAGTTTTCGCCGTGTATTTCAGCAGGACGGGCGAAAAGCTTTTGGGACTTTCGCGGAACAGCTCGAAGAAATTATCGAAGTAGCCGTACCAGTAACGCCACTCGGTAGCGGTCGTGCCCGTCAAAAATTTAATTCCGCTTGCCGCACCGTCTTTGATTGCATTGAACGGGTCGAGCGGCAAAAACTTTCCGTCACACGTCGGCAAATAATCCTTGATAGCTTCAGAAATGCGAGCGTTCCTGACAGTTTCGTAAATGGTTCGGAGTTCTTCGGAAGATTTTTTTCATCATGTCGCTCATATTTTTCGCGCCGGCAGTTTCCATGTACACTTTCGCGACGTTGGCGGAATATTCGGGCGTTGTGCGCATGTACGAGTTCGCGGATTGCGGAATTGCTTTTTGGAACAAACCTTTCGCGGAAGGAGCAACCGTCAGCAAGAAAATCGAAATCGAACCGGCACTTTCGCCGAAAACCGTCACGTTGTCGGGATTGCCGCCGAACGCCGCAATGTTTTCTTTGACCCACTTCAACGCCGCAACTTGGTCTTGGATACCGAGACAGCCCGTACCCTCGAACGCAGGATCAATCGCGCCGAAGTTCACGAAGCCGAAAATATTCAGCCGATAATTGAACGTGACGACAACAACGTCGTTTGCCGCCGCAATGTTCGTTCCGCTGTAAAGAGGGTCGCTTGAACCGCCGCCGACAAATGCGCCGCCGTGAATGAAAACCATGACGGGCAAATTTTTCTTGTCGCCGCGTTTCCAAATGTTGAGCGTCAAGCAGTCTTCGCTTTGCGGATTGACGGATGCGCCTTCGTTTTCGTCAACCACTTGCATTGCCGCGAAGCCGATTTTTTTCGCGTCGAAAGATTTATTTGACGGTTTCGGCGATTGAGGAGCTTGCCAACGCAATTTTCCGACGGGCGGTTGAGCAAACGGAATGCCGAGCCAAGTTTTAATACCTTGTTCGTCGACAAAGCCGTTAAATGTTCCGTAACGAGTTTTGACGCTTAAATTATCTGCCGCAAAAACTTTTTCAACGGGCAAGCCTGTCGCTGCCAAAGCAAGTGCCGCCATTGAAGTCGTTTTGATGAATTCCCTGCGTGTCAAATCTTGAGACATAGAGACATGCTCCTTTCAAACATTTGGGCAAATTCTATCAGCAAGGTTGACGGCAAGTCAAGACAGCGTTTTTTTTTTTGAGAAAACTCATCGGGCAACAAAAAAGCCGAAACATAATCGTTCCGGCTCAAAAAATTTTTCGTGTTCAATTACGCGGAGAAAACTTTTTTGCCCTCGAAATAAGTTGCCACAGGTTTTGCAGTGTGAATTTCTTTTTCGGGACAAGTCAGCACGTCTTTGTTGACAAGCAGGAAGTCCGCGTATTTTCCGTTGCGAATACTGCCGCGTTCGTTTTCAAGGAACATTTGTTTTGCACAGTTGATGGTCATGCCTGTGAGAACCTGTTCGCGGGTGACAAGTTCGTCCGTCCACCAAGGAGGTCCGCCTTCGACAGAATAAACGCCCGTCAATGCAATTTCCATAATACCGAACGGATCGTCGGGGCTGTTGGAGAGCGCGGGAAAATCCGTGTGAAATGACGCCGTGACGCCGTTATCGAAGAATGACTTCATCGGATAGCCTTTGTCAGCCATCTCTGCAGGAAATATGGCTTTCTGTTCCTCGATTTTTTCGTTGCTGTTGTGATGCCAAATCATGCCCGCCGTGACGTAAATGTTGTTGTCCGCCATGCGCTTGTAATCCGGCTCGTTGACGTTGCGCAGGTGAACAATCGTGTTGCGCATTTCGTCTTTGCCGCCATTGACATAAGCGTTGACGACGCGATTGACGCCTTTGTTGCCCATTGCGTGAATGTGCATTGTCAAGCCATTCGCGTTCGCCTTGCGGGTGATGTCGGTAATTTCCTCTTCCGTCCAGTTGACGATACCTTGATGACCGTCGAGATATACGGGGTCGATAAATCCCGTGCCGCTTTCGGGTGTGCCGTCCATGAAAAGTTTAATCCAATTCGTTTTCACGTGCGCGGAAGCGTATTTTTGAACGTCGGCGGCTTTGGTCAATTTTTCGTCAAGGTTCATCCAGCTGTCAATTTCGTAAGTCGTGCCCAAAATGAAATGCATATCGCCCGCTTTGTCGAACTGTTGAGCCGCTTGATAATAAACGTCGTTGAAGAAATAAGTTGAGTATCCGTCGACGTACATCGTGTAACCTTCGGACAACAACTGCTCTTGAACTTTTGCCATAGTTGCTTTTGCCGTATCAACGGAAAAGAGACTGTCGTTATCCAAAAATGAGCGCACGTAAGTTGCTGCCTGTTCCTTCAGAAAACCGGTCGGAGTGCCGTCGGAGCCCATGACGATTTCGCCGCCGCGAATTTCGTTTTTGAGGACAGCACCGTCCGCCGACATAATGCCCGCTTTGACAAGTAAAGCAGTGTTCACCAACGACTTGTGATTTTCCTCGTCGGCAAAGAACATTGGAATATCGTCGCAAATCGCATCCAACTGTTGACGGGTCGGCATATTGTCTTTAAACGTTTGGAACTCCCAGCCCATGCCGTATACAACTTTCGCGCCTGATTCTCGTGCTTTCTTGACGGTATCGGGAACAATTTCCGTCATAAACTTGTTTACGTCGTCATCAATGCCGATCATCGTGCCGATTGATTGCACGGCATAAGCCGACAGATAATGCGCGTGACCGTTGCCGCACGAAGGCATAACAAGCCCTTTGCCGGTGTAGTCGATGACTTCGGTCTTGCCGTTTTCGATAAAACTTTCCGCACCTTTTTTGTCGCCGACGTAAATAAATTTGCCGTCTTTGACAGCGAACGCTTCGACAATCTGATTGTCTTCGGACGTGAAAATTTTTCCGTAAACAACCAAATCAGCTTTGTCGCCGCTTGAAGTCGCCGCAGATTTGTTGTCACCGCCGCCGCAACCCGCAACCATGAAACCGAGTGCCGCAAGTGAAGTCGTCTTGATAAAGTCGCGTCGTGTTAAATCTTTAATCATGTAGACAGTTTCCTTTCAAGATTATTTCGCCGTGTAAACCCATTCGCCGCCAATCATCGTGCCGAGAACTTTTGCATCGGTAATTTTTTCGGGGTCGCAAGCGGTAATGTCCGAATCAAGCACAACCATATCCGCTTCTTTGCCGACGGTGATACTGCCGAGTTTGTCTTCGCATTTGAACTGATAGGCAGCGTTAATCGTCGCGGCTTTAATCATTTGCTCAAGTGTGACGCGTTCGGTCGGATTAAGCAAAGTTTCGGACTGACCGGGAAATTGACGAATCACGCCGTATTGCATACCTATCAACGGATTGACATCTGTCGTGACGGGATAATCGGTTGCTTGCGTGACAACAAGTCCCGCGTCGAAAAGTGACTTCATCGGATATTGTTTTTCGGCGCGCTCTTCGCCGAGATAGGGCACCGATATTTTTTCGTGAGCCAACGGCTCCTTGACAAACCAGAACGGATTCGCCACCGCAACAACGCCGAGTTTCGCCATGCGGTCAAAATCTTGCGGTTGCACAAGTTGCATGTGAGTAATCGCGTTTCGTTTTTCGGCGGGAGATTTTGCTTTTTCAAAGGCATCCAAAGCCACGGTTACCGCGCCGTCTCCGATTGTGTGAACGTGAATCGTCATATCGACTTCGTTGCCTTTTTTAACAGTGTCCGCCAAAGTGTCAACGTCAAAGCGCAACATGCCGCGATAGCCGTCGCCTCTGTCGCTGTAAGGTTCAGTCATGTAAGCCGTCCTGCTTTCGAGAACGCCGTCAAGCAAAATTTTAATCGTGTCAATATCAAAGTTTTTGCCTTGATATTTTTTTCTGAGTTCAACCGCGTGATCTATATCCGCAGTCGGATTTTTGTCCGCGAAGACCTGATAACCGCCGTGCATGCGAAGTTTAAGCTTGCCTTCTTCGTCCAGCTGATGATAGGCTTGCATGACATTTTCCGAGCCGTAATCGAGATTAACCATCGGGTCGTAAAGTGCCGTCAAGCCGAGCGACAAGAACACGTCCTGATAAGCCAAAATCGCCTGCTTGTACTGCTCAACGTTGAAATGATAAACCAAGTCTTCAAAATAAATTTTTGAACCTTCGCGGAAACAGCCGGTCGGGTTGCCTTCCGCGTCGCGAACAATAACACCGTCGTCAACGTCGGGCGTGTCTTTGGTAATGTTTTTGAGTTTCATTGCCGCGGAATTCAGCCAATACGAATGGTGACCGTAATCTATCAGCATAACGGGCTTGTCGGTCAAATCGTCAATCATTGAGGCTTTGGGACCTTCGAGCCCGAAAGTTGCGTCGTCCCAGCCGATACCCTGAATGCGTTCCATTTCGGGATGTTTGTCAACGAATTCTTTCAAGCGTTCGCGAACGGCATCGACAGTTTTGCAGCCGTTCAGTTGGCACATAAGCAATATTCTGGAGCCGCCGAGGTGACCGTGAGAGTGAGCGTCAACCAAACCGGGCAAAACCAAACCTTTATCGTAGTGTTGCTCTTTGGTGTCTTTGCCGACGAAATCTTTCACGCCCGCCGCCGCGCCGACGTAAACATATTTGCCGTCCTTAATCGCCACGGCTTCGGCTTTGGGATTTTTTTCGTCGACGGTGTAAAAGTTGCCGTAAATGACCATGTCGGCGGGTTTGTCACTTCCGCCGCCGCTTGACGCTGACTTGTCGTTTCCGCCGCAACCTGCAACGACGAAACCGAGTGCCGCCAGCGAAGTCGTTTTGATAAAATCTCTGCGGGTTAATCCTTTGAACATAATGATATAAACTCCTTTCAAAAAGCTACGGGAAGTTTATAGCAGCGCCTAAGTCAAGTCAAGACGGCGTTTTTTTTTTTTTGAGAAAACTCGTTGCGCAACAAAAAAGCCGAAACACAATCGTTCCGACTCAAAAAATTTTTCGTGTTCAATTACGCGGAGAAAACTTTTTTGCCCTCGAAGTAAGTTGCCGCAGGTTTTGCCTCGTGAATTTCTTTTTCGGGGCAAGTCAAAACGTCTTTATCGACAAGCAGGAAGTCCGCATACTTGCCGGTTTTGATACTGCCGCGTTCGTTTTCAAGGAACATCTGTTTTGCGACGTTGATTGTCAAAGATTCGATAGCTTGTTCGCGGGTGATAAGTTCTTCCGGCCACCACGGTTGTGACGCCTGTTCTTTGTAAAAAAGACCCGTCACCGCGATTTCCATAATGCCGAACGGATCGTCGGGGCTGCCGACCAATGCGGGAAAGTCAGAGTGTGAAGACATGACAACGCCGTTATCGAAATATGACTTCATGGGAAAACCTTTTTCGCCCATGTCGCCCGGAAGACGTTCAAGCAAGAAATTTTTCAACTCGTCGCTGTTGTGGTGCCAAAGCATGCCTTCAGTGACATAAATGTTGTGCTCAGCCATGCGCTTGTAGTCCGACTCCATGACGCCGTACACGTGCACCAGCGTGTTGCGCATTTCGTCTTTGCCGCCGTTGACAAAGGAGTTGACGACGCGATTGACGCCCGCGTTGCCCATTGCGTGAATGTGCATTGTCAAGCCGTTTTCGTTCGCCTTGCGCGTGATGTCGGTCATTGCCTCTTCCGACCAGTTGATTGATCCCTGGTGCCCGTCTTTATACACCGGTTCGATAAAGCCCGTGCCCGTTTCAACCGTGCCGTCAATGAAGAGCTTAATCCAGTTCGTCTTGACGCGTGTGGAAGCGTATTTTTGAGCGTCAACGGCTTTGGACAACGCCTCGTCGGGATTCATCCAACCTTCGATTTCGTAGGTCAAGCCCAAAACGAATTTCATATCGCCCGCCTTGTCCATTTGATTGGCAGCTTTGTAAAGATTGTCGGTGTAGAAATAGTTGCCCCAGCCGTCAATGTACATCGTGTAGCCTTCCGACAACAAATGCTCTTGAATTTTTTCCATGGTTTCTTTTGCTATATCGACGGAAAAGAGATTATCGTTGTCGAGGAATGAACGCACGAAAGTTCCCGCTTGTTCCGACAGATAACCTGTGGGCGTGCCGTCAGCACCAATGGCGATTACGCCGCCGCGCATTTCTTTTTTGAGGACAGTGCCGTCCTTCGACATGATGCCCGCGTTGACAAGGGCAAGAGTATTCGCCATGCCTTTGTGACCTTCTTCGTCGGAGAAGTAAATCGGAATGTCGTCACAGATTGCGTCAAGCTGTTGGCGATAAGGAAAGTCCGGCGGAAAATTTCTGTCCCAGCCGGAGCCGAAGATAGCCTTTGCACCGACTTCGCGAGCTTTCTTGACGGCGGCAGGGATACTTTCCGCAAATAATTTTTCGAGCGAGTACGACTTGTCAAAAACCGTCCCGACAGCTTGAATGGCGTGCCCCGCCGAATAATGCGCGTGACCGTTGCCGCAACCGGGCATAACAAGCCCTTTGCCGGTGTAGTCGATGACTTCAGTCTTGCCTTGTTCGATGAAAGGTTCCGCACCTTTTTTGTCGCCGACGTAAATATATTTACCGTCTTTGACTGCAAACGCCTCGACAATCTGATTATCTTCGGACGTGAAAATTTTTCCGTAAACAACCAAGTCAGCTTTGTCACCGCCGCTTGACGCCGCTTTGTTGTCACCGCCGCCGCAACCCGCAACAAAAAATCCGAGTGCCGCAAGTGAAGTCGTCTTGACGAAATCGCGCCGAGTTAAATCTTTGAACATAAAGACAAGCTCCTTTCAAACGTTTGGGCAAATTTTACAGGAAAGCCGCCCGCGTGTCAAAGTTGTTTTTTTTTGACTACGACAATTACAGCCGAATTCATTACGCATTACGAATTACGAATTACGCATTGCAGTTCTTGCACCAGGGTTCGCCGCTCATGAAGTCGCCGCCGTTGTAACACGCCGCACGCGCACGACAGCCGCCGCATTTATTTTTGTAACGACAGCCGCCGCAGTTACCGGAATAGTTCAGCGTCCGCAAAGTTTTCAAGACTTCATTCGACCGCCAAATTTCGTCGAAGGGAGTTTCGCGAACGTCGCCGAGTTCCATGTTCAGATATGCGCAGGGCTGAACTTTGCCACGCGGGCTGATAATGCAGTAACTTAATCCCGCCAAACATCCGCGATGAAAACGAGTTTTAACTCCGAGTTCGTCGGCAATCCGTAAAAATTGCGGCGCACACGTCGGCTTGAGTTCGATTGAAACTTCCCGTTGTTTGCGCATGATTCGCGTCAAAACATTTTCGTAACCTTCCGCACGTAGCGATTCTTCTTCGATTGAGGCGGCGCGTCCCGTCGGTACCAAAAAGAAAAAGTGATGGGCTTTCGCGCCGATTTTGACTGCAAAATCCGTCAACGCTTCCAATTCGTGCTGATTCCAATCCATAACCGTCGTGTGAATTTGGAACGGCAAACCGACTTCGCGACAATTTTTCATGCCGTCAACAGCACCTTGCCACGCGCCCGCGAACGAACGAAATTTGTCGTGCTTGTTGGCGTCGAGTGAATCAAGCGAAATTCCCATGCCTTTTGCGCCCGCAGATTTTAAATCCGCCGCCATTTGCCGAGTTATCAAAGTTCCGTTCGTGCCGAAAACCGCGATTAATTTCAGCCGCGTCGCGTATTCGACCAATTCCAAAATGTCGGGACGCATCAACGGTTCGCCGCCCGAAAAAATCATTATCTTGAAACCTGCGCGGGCAATTTGTTCGAGCAGAGTTTTCGCCTCGTCGGTGGAAAGTTCTTCGTTCGCCTTACAGCCGGCGTCGCGGTAGCAGTGCGCGCAATACATGTTGCAAGCGTTGGTAGTGTTCCATGAGACAATCAAGTTAAATCCCTCCCGCAAATAAGTTAGGAGTTAGAAATTGTTTCGGTAAATTTAATTCCTAATTCCTAATTCCTAATTCCTAACTAAAAAGCCCCGATTTTATTCGAGACTTGTTGAGCGTTAATTTATTCGACGGAAACATTCAGCATGTTGAACTTGCCGGTTTGAACCAATTCAAAAACAATGCCCGCCACGGTGAAGAAATTATTTTCTTTCAGCACCGCAATAATTTCCGAAGTGGCAACTTTCGGCAGGAAAGTTTTCATGAACAAACTGAAAACAAAATCCGTCAGTTGCTTGTCGAAATGTTTTCGGGATTCAATGAAAGACAAGCTGAGAATTTTAAACTTGCCGTTCGTTTCACCGAAGCCGAAAATTCCCGCGCAGGTTCCAAAAATTTTTACGAACATGACGGTTTCGTCGTCCGAAAAAATTTTACAGTCATTGAGCGATAAAGTTTCAGTCCAAAACGAACGTTCTTCCTCGGCAAAATTTTGTTCGAGAAATTTTTCAAGTTGCGCGTTGAAGTCTGTTTGAAAAGATTCGACGCTGAACGGAAGACTTGCAATATGTTCGACGGCGGGATTGTTCGCGAGCCTGCCGATTATTTCGTCGATGTGCGCTTCAATTCCGGTCGCGACGCGTCTTTTTCGGCGAAGATTATTCGGCAAGGGCGGTCACCGTAATTAAATTTCCTTCCTGCGTCATTGAAAAAGTAACGCCGTTGCCCGTCACTGCGGGATTAGCCTGCAACGCATTGATAAATTCAACGTCGTCAAATTCGGGCGAAAGAACTTTCGTGAACGCGTGAAAAACCAAATTCAACGTTTGAGCTTCGCGCTGATTGTCCGGCACGGTGAAACACAAGCGCAAAACTTTAAAATTGTCGCCTTCATTGCCGAGCCCGAAAATTCCAATCGTGTCGCCGAAAAGGTTGAAGAAAAAATACATTCCGTCCGCAGAATTAGTTTGGTATTCGTCGATGAGCAAAAGTTTTTGAATCAACGCACGGTCTTCGTCGGAAAGATTCGCCGCATTAAGCAACGGATTAATCTGCGCGTTGAAATTTTTTTGGAGCGATTCGACGTTAATCGAAAGCGGCGCAGCGTTTTCGTCGATATTGAGCGTTTGGAACGCGTCAATAATCGCGTCAATTTGTTCGGGCGTGATTCTCATGATTAATTCTCCTTCGCGGAAAGATAATCTTCCAAAATTTTTCGTTTGGCGATTTTGCCGGTTGACGTGCGCGGCAATTCGTCCAGCTGATGAAATTCGCGGGGCACTTTGTACAGCGCAAGATTTTTCTGCAGAAAACGTTTCAAAGCCCGCGTATCGACTTTTTGACCGTCGGCAACTTCAAAGAAACACGCACCGACTTGCCCGCGAAGTTTGTCGTCAACGCCGATAACAGCCGCGTCCTTGATGCCGGGGAATTTGTAAACAACTTCCTCGACTTCGCGGGGATAAATATTTTCGCCCATGCTGATAATCATTTCTTTGATTCGGTTGACAATGTAATAGTAGCCGTCCGCGTCGACTTTTCCAACGTCGCCGGTGTGTAACCAGCCGTCCGCGTCGAGAGCCTGTGCCGTGGCTTCGGGATTGTTCCAATAGCCCAACATGACTTGACCGCCGCGCACCAAAACTTCGCCGATTTCGCCTTGAGCAACGTCATTGCCGTCCTCGTCGACCAAACGAATTTCTTCGCCCCAAAGTTTTTGACCGCAGGAACCTTGACGTTCTTTGCCGTGTGTCGTCAAAAATACGCAGGGTGACGCCTCCGACAAGCCGTAACCTTCAGCTATCGGTTTGCCGAATTTCGCTTTGAATTCGTCGACAATTTTATCGGGCAACGTCGTTCCGCCGCTCATGAAGAAACGCACGGTTTTAAAATCTTCGGGTTTGGCAAGCACGGTAACCAATTTGAAAATCGACGGCACAACAATAACGTCGGTGATTTCGTTTTCGCGCACCATGTCAATCATATCTTTCGGCTTGAACACGCGCAACACGTGAAGTTCAGCCCCGCAATAAAATGTATTCAGCACGGTACACGTCCAGCCGAAACAGTGATACATCGGCAAAACGCAAATCGATTTGCAAGCACGGTGACATTTGAAAATTTCGCATTGGCGCGTATTGTGGACAAGATTTTTGTGCGACAAGACCGCGCCTTTCGGGTTGCCCGTCGTGCCTGACGTGTAAATTATGACGCAGGGATTTTTTTCGTCGAAGTCTGCGGGAAGTTCGGGCGCGTCCGGAAAATCTTCGTTGCCGAAAGTCGCAATGTCGTGTTGCGTTGCGGGAACTTCTTCGTCGAATTCAATTCGCTCGTAAGTAAGCAAATGTTTAATTCCCGCGTCGTTCAAAATGTAAGCCGTTTCGCGAGGAGTGAGCTGAAAATTTATCGGAACGGCGATTGCGCCCAATGAAGTCGTCGCAAAATACGTGAAGACGAATTCCGCGCTGTTTCGTGAAAAAATTCCGACACGGTCGCCCGTGCGAACGCCCAACGCGTACAGATGATTGCGGTAACGTTTGATTTGCTGTTTGAGCCGGGCATAAGTCGTGCGCCGCCCTTCGTCGACAACGGCAATGTCCGCGTCGTGACCGTTGTTTATAATTTCGTGAACCAACAAAACGATTAAGCCCCTTTCGGTTTTAAAGAATTTCTGTAACGAATGCAGTCAAAAAATTTTTCCGTGTCGGTGTTGACGACGAGTTCTTCGGGAAAATCATTTTCCGCCAAAACTTTTTGCGACAGTTCATGATTGCCGACATCAAGATCTATATGCGCGTCCGAGCCCATGATAATTTTCGTGCCGTATTTTTTACACGCCGCAAGCATCAACTTTGCGTTTTCGGCGGAACCTGTGCGGTGACTGTTCGGCAAATATGAACTGCTGTTGACTTCCAAAAGGACGCCGAAATCTTTTGCGGCACGTGCAATCGCGTCCAAGTCTGCGGGGAATTGCGGATTGTCGGGATGCCCGATAATCACGACGTGCGGATTTTTCATCGCGCCGATAATCGCCGACGTATTTTCTTCGACGCTGCCGGATTCGATACACTCCCTGTGCAAGCTGGCTATCGCGTAGTCAAGTTTTTTCAAAATCTGCGCGGGAAGGTCGGTGCTGCCCGAATAATCGATTACGTTTAACTCCGCGCCCATTACGATTTTGATTCCGTAAGCGTCGCGGGGAATGACTTTAAAATTTACGAAATGAAACTTATGGACTGCGCCCGGTACACTCGGTGCGTGGTCGGCGATACCGACAAGTTCGAGATTTTTTTGTTTCGCTGCGGCAATTACTTCGCCGAAAGTGCTGTAGGCGTGCCGCGAAGCCGTCGTGTGAATGTGAACGTCGAGAATATCTTTCATGGAAAAATTAGTCGCTCCTTTCGGTGAAAAAATTTTTTGCAGGTAAAAATTTTCTGCAGGTGTTTCGCGGGGATTATAGCATAAAATCTTGCCCGCGCAAAAGTTTTCGTCTACAATGTCAATCCCATTACAAATGCCCGAAAAAGGAGTTCCGAAATGAAGATCGCTGAAGTTCGCGTAAATGTCTCTGCAAACGGCGTCGACAAAAATTTTTCTTATCGCGTGCCTGAAGATTTTAATTTTATCGCGACGGGCTGGCGCGTCGTCGTGCCGTTCCGCGAAAAAGAATTCGTCGGTTTCGTCATGGAAGTTAAAAGCGTCGAGACTGAACCGGATTTTGAGCTGAAAAATATTTTGGAAGTTTTGGACGCCGAGCCGTGGTTTACGTCGACGATGCTTGCCGAAGCGCGTTGGTTGGCGAATTTTTATTTGTGTCCGCTGAATTTTGCAATGGGCTTGTTCATGGCGGGACAGAGCCGAAAAAAAATTTCCGTGAAGTCCGAACGCGTCTTTAAATTGGTGGGCGACTTCGACGAAAAAAATTTCACACGCAAACACGCGCAGTTAAAATTGCTTAACCTTTTGCGGGAACGCGGCGAAATTTCTGCATCACAATTAACCGAGCTGAAAATTTCTGCGGCAACGGCGAAAATTTTGCTTGACGCGGGATTAATCACCGTCGAACTCCGAAGAATTTTCCGCGACAGTTATTCGCAAATAAAATCCGTGCCGAAACCGTTCGAGCTGACGGACGAACAAGTCGAAGCGATAACGACCGTCGAAAAAGTTTTGTCCGCAAAAAAATTCGGCGGCTTTTTGTTGCACGGCGTCACGGGGTCCGGCAAAACGCAAGTTTATATCGAGCTGGCGAAAATAACTTGTCGACTTGGGCGGCGCGTGTTGATTCTTGTGCCCGAAATTGCCTTGACAAGCCAAATCGTCACGAATTTTAAAGCAAATTTTTCCGACGTGGCGGTTATCCACAGCCGTTTGAGTTTCGGCGAACGAAACGACACATTTTATCGGATTCGCAACGGCGAAGTCAGTATCGTTATCGGCGCACGGTCGGCACTGTTCACGCCCGTCGAAAATGTCGGCTTGATTGTCGTCGACGAAGAGCAGGACGGCGCGTACAAGCAGGACGAAAAAATTCCGCGCTATCATGCCCGCGTTGTTGCAGAGGAATTCGCCAAAATTCAAAAAGCCGCGATTGTTTTCGGTTCCGCGACGCCGAGTCTGGAAAATTTTTACCGCGCAAAATTAGGCGAATTGACTTTGCTGAAAATGCCGCGACGTGTGCTGAACAATCCGTTGCCCGAAGTCAAAGCCGTTGACATGCGTGCAGAATTAAAATCCGGCAACCGCGAACTTTTGAGCCGCGAACTGCTCAAGTTGCTTGAAAAAACTTTGGCGGACGGCAAACAGGCGATTATCCTTTTGAATCGGCGCGGCTGGTCAACCGTCGTCATGTGTCGTGCATGCGGCTCCGTCGTCAAATGTCCCGAATGCGGCTTGCCCGTGACTTTTCACGTCGACGGAAAAATTCGCTGTCATCATTGCGAAACCGAATCGGATCCGCCGACCGAATGCGCCGAGTGCGGCTCCGACAAAATTAAATATTTGGGCGTCGGCACGGAAAAACTTGAGCTTGCGTTGAAACTTTCCCTGCCGAATGCGCGGGTTCTTCGCATGGACAGAGATTCGACGAGCGGCAAATTCGGGCACGACAAAATTTTACAGGCGTTCGCACGCGGCGAATACGATATTTTGTTCGGCACGCAAATGGTCGCCAAAGGTCACGACATTCACGCGGTGACGGCTGTCGGAATTTTGAACGCGGACGCTTCGTTGAGCCTGTCGAATTTTCGGGCGGCGGAAGTTTGTTTCACGCTGATAACTCAGGCTGCGGGACGTGCGGGACGCGCCGATTTGCCCGGCAAAGTCATTGTTCAAGCGTACAATATTGACGTGCCCGCAATTCGTTTCGGTTGCGCACAGGATTACGAAAAATTTGCCGCGACGGAATTGCCGCAACGTGAAGAAATTTTTTTCCCGCCGTTCAGTCGCATGGTGAAAATTATTTTTACGCACAAAGACGAACTCAAAGCAAAAAAATTCGCGAAAGAAATTGTTAAAGCCTTTCGCGAAGAAATTGCCGCCGTGTCCGAAGACCGACAAGAAATTATGGGACCGATTCCCGCCGCGATTGCCAAACTGCGCGGGCTGTTTCGTTTCGCCGTCGTCATCAAAACCGCCAATCTTGAGGAAGTGCAACTTTTCCTGCGCGTGCATAAACTTCATCGCCGCAACGACGTTTCGATTGACTTTGACCCGACGACGACCGATTAAGGATTGTCGGTAAACTGTCGAAGTTTATTGCTTCGATTCGGCGCGTTCGTCGATTTTGAGTTTGTTAATCAACTTTTCTTTGCTTGTCCAAAGAAAAGTTGCAAAAGAAAAGACCCC
>JAFUYE010000026.1 GCA_017470715.1 Selenomonadaceae bacterium | reverse complement strand
TGCTAGCTAAATCGACGACCGGTTAGTTTTGCTAGCTAAATCGACGACCGGTTAGTTTTGCTAGCTAAATCGACGACCGGTTAGTTTTGCTAGCTAAATCGACGACTAAAAAAATCGGACACGATTCGTTACCCGTCGCCCAAAATATTTTTCAGCTTGCCGAGTGCTCGGTGAAGAGTGACGCGCGCATTTCCTTCAGTCATTGAAAGAATTTCGGCGATTGCGTGCGTGTCCAAGTCGCCCCAAAATTTCAGCTCAACAATTCGTCGTTCGCGTTCGTTGAGTTTGTCGAGCGCGGCAAGCAACTCACGATTAGTTTCGCCGGTCATAATAACGGCTTCCGGTTCTTCGCGGTCGGGAGCGGCGGGGTCAAGAAGATCATCCCACTCCGTTTCGTTTTTTTTGTCGTGGCGACGCGTGTGGTCAATCAGCGCGTTGTTCGCAATTCTGAAAAGCCACGTCGAAAATGCGGCTTTGGTCGGGTCGTAGCTGTCAAGGTTCTCATTCATCTTCATGAAAGTGATACTCGTCACGTCGTCGGCGTCCGCAACATTTTTCAGACGCGCAAAAATGAAGTTGTAGACTCGCGGGAAAAAGTATTCGTACAGCTCCTCGAACGCTTCTTCGTCGGTAGTCGCCCGCGTGGCAAGTTCGTTGTAAAATTCTTTGGTCACAGAAACTTGACTCCTTCGCGAAAAAATTTTCCCCATTCTAGCAGTCGAAAAAAATTTTGTAAACGAAATCCGCATCGATAAGCAACGCGACGAATTTGCCGCACGTAAAATCAATCGGCGCGCTTGTCGATACAATCCACGAAAAAAATCCCGCCGGTCTTCGACGGGATAATTTTTTTGGAAAATACGCCGAGCAATCGCCCGGTCGAATAAAAATTAAGCGAATTACTTTTCGCTATATGTATTTTAACCGTCATTTTTATGGTATAATTTTTTGGCGTCGAGAAAACCGTTTTTCTCGCAACAAATTTTTGGAATCACGAAAGGCGTTGATTTTTGCCATGCGTCGTTGCATGACAGCTGTCTTATTATTTTTGGCAATGATTTTTATCTTGAGCGGTTGCGGCGCACAACGCGAGGAGCCTCTCAAAAACGCCTACGAATACGAAAAAGTTCGTTTGGTTATGACCGCCAACGGAACCGACATGGGCATTGAAACTTTGACCGCCAGACGATTTGCGGAGCTGGTTGATAAAGAGTCCGGAGGAAACGTCCAGATTGAATTTTATCCCAACGACGAACTCACCGGCGGAAACACGAACGAAGCGGTACGGTCTTTGAGCGAAGGTTCCGTCGACATGGGAGCTTACGTTTCGGGAACAATGTCGCTTTTGGATTCGCGGCTAGAAGTTGCAACAATTCCGTGGTCTTTCTCAAGTTATCAGGAAGCGCGGAAAGTTATCGACGAAACGGGCGGCGAATTTTACGCGAAAGTTTTGGCGGATTACGGCTTGATTTATCTCGGCTCCACTCACAACGCAATGCGTCAGCTGTCGAATAATCGAAACCCCGTGCGAACGCCGGTTGACTTGCGCGACATGAAAATTCGCGTTTTGGGCGGCGACATTTACCGAATGTTTTTTTCTGCTCTCGACGCAAAACCGGTTCCGCTCGGCTGGAGCGAATTAAACATTGCGATTCGGCAAGGTGTCATTGAAGGGCAGGAGAACGGATTTTTTTTGATGCAATCCGGTCACTTGAACGAAATTCAAAAGTACATGACGGTTTGGAATTACCTTTACGAAAATTACCTGTTCGTTATCAACCGAAAAACTTTTGACAGACTGGAGCCGAAAACTCAGGTGCTGATTCGCGAAAAGATGCTTGAGGCTTGCGAATGGAGTCGCGATTATCTGGAAGCCGAAGAAGAACAAATTCGCAAGCAGTTTGTTGCCGACGGTTTGAAAATCATTGAACTTTCGCCCAAAGAATTGGAACTCTTCAAAGAGCTGGTTCGTCCTTTGCGCGAAGAGCTAAAAGCAAAATACGGCGCGGAAGCCTGCAAAGCTTTCCGCATTGATATGGAAAAAAAATTTTGACGAGGATGATTATAAGTGAAACGGGACGTTTACCGATTTTGTTTGGCAGCGTGCTGGTACTGGCTTGTCGAAACATTTGCGGGACAAGTGTTGAATGTTCCCGAACAAATTGTAAATATTGCCGTGTTCATACCTCCCGTTTTCGGACTCATGTGGGGACGACCGGCGGCGATTGGCGCATATGTCGGCGGGTTGTTCGTCCTGCCGGATCTGCAAAATCTTTTTTTTCAAGCAGACGGTCTGAGCGGGCGTTTCTTGTATGTCGTGCGCGGATTGTGGGTTTTTATTGCGGCATACCTGCCGTATTTTTTGTGGCGAAATTGGCTGGTCTCTTCGAACGGAAACCAATTTTCGCTCGGCGTTCACACTCTGCAGAAATTTATTGCGGTAATGCTCGTCACGTTCTTTGCAACTTCGGCATTTCGCAGCTTGACGGCAACGCCTGCGGAACTGGAAGCAACGGCACTTGCGCTCGGTGTCGGAAAGTCGGCAACTTTTTTTGAGTACATGCTGGTTTGTTTCGCGAATGATTTTTGCGTCGCAATGTTTTTGGACTTGGCGTGGTTTTTCTTGCTGGTCAGTCGCGGCTATGCGTTCAAAGGTGCTGCCGACGACGCAAAAGAATTTTCTGTCGACGAGAATTCCGAAGAGACAAACAAATCTTGGCTTATCGCGCTGTGCTTTTACATACTTTTTCCGGTCGGCGTTGTCTGTCTCGACAAATTTCAAATTTACGGCATGGATCGTATTGAAACGTGGATGACTTTCATTGTCGAATGTCTCTTGATTATCGATGTCTACCTGCTGTTGATGCTTTATCTGCTGTTGCGTTACCGACGCTCCATAATGATGGAAGTCGTTTTCCTGGTGGCGCAGACAGTATTTTTTTCTGCCACGGTTTTGGGCTGGGGCAGTTCTTTGGCAATGAACAATTTCGTCAATGCTCACGCGAACGATTCTTTGCACGCAATGAGCGTAATTTGTCGCGAACGGCTGTATCGAACTTTTTTCTGCGTTCGTCAAGCGGTAAACGGAATGGAACTTCAAGCTCTGGGACTGCTTGAAAGTTATGACCGACTTGTCACGGACGCAAATTACCGGACGCAATATCTCAACGAAATGAAACGCAACTTCAACGCGATTGCCGTGAAAACGGACGGAGCCATCGCTTATTATCTGCGTCTCAGTCCGGAAATTGCCGGCACCAAAGGCGGTTTTTCAATGGGGCGCGAAGATGTTCGTTGGGAAGGAGCCCTGCCGCCTTTCGTTCAGCGTAACCCGATAGATCTCGCGCCGTATTCTTCCGTCGATTGGAAAAATGTCGGTTGGTTTTACATTCCGCTCAAAAGCAAATGCGCGACGTGGATTGAGCCGTATGTTGACCCGGTGACGAAAAATTATGTCATTTCTTACGTCGCTCCGCTTTTCGTCGACGGAAAATTTATCGGCGTTATCGGCATGGATATTGATTTCAACTTCATCATTCAAGAATTGCGCCGCATGTCCATTTACGATTACGGTTATGTTTACCTGCTGAATCGCAATAATCAGGTGCTCTATCACAGGAAATTGCCCCAAGGCGTGCAGTTTCAACCCAATCCCGACTTCCAAGAAATCGAGCTGTATTTGTCCAACGGCATGTGGCTGGGCATTGCAACTCCGTTGAGTCGCGTTTACGACGAACGCAACCGCATCTTAATGCACCTTGTTGCGGCGATTGTCGTCGTGGCAATGTTAATCTCTTTCGTCAGCATCGTTCTTGCGTCAAAAGCAATTCGACCGTTGGCGGGAATGACGGAAGCGGCGCGACGAATTGCGTCCGGCGACCTCAACGTTGAAATTTCTTACGAATCCGGCAACGAGTTGGGAATTCTCGTCCAAAGTATTCGCGAAATGGCTGCCAAGCTTGAGGAATATGTTTACCGCGACAAATTGACGGGGCTGCGAAATGCGGCGGCTTACATCAGCAAATCCAAAGACCTCGACGCGCAAAAAGATGTCAGCAGCGATTTGAATTACGGCGTTGTTCTCTTTGACGCAAACTTCTTAAAAAAAGTCAACGACAACTACGGGCACGAAGCCGGCAATGAACTTCTTCGCCACGCGTCAAAAGTCATCTGCAAAGTTTTCGCGCACAGTCCCGTTTATCGAATCGGCGGCGACGAATTCACGGCGATTCTTGAAGGCGAAGACTACGAGAACCGCGAAGCTCTCCTGAAGTTGTTCGATGAAAAAGTTGCCGAAGAAACTTTTGAAGTTGCAGGCAATACTCTGTTCGTTTCCGTCGCTCGCGGGCTGGGCGTCTATGAACCCGGCATGAATTTTGAAGAAGTCTCGAAGAAAGCCGATGCCGCAATGTACAATCACAAAGCCGCAATCAAAGCGAAGTACGGCGAAGAAGTGCGCTGAGCCGAAATTTTCGCCGACAAAAAATCCCGCCGAGTTTTCGACGGGATAATTTTTTTTACGTGAGATCGTTGACGCCGAAAAGTAACTGAAAATTTTTCCGGTTAATGCTTTAAAGTCCATTGCAATGCGCCTTCGCAAGCTTGACATTAAATCGCGTGCTTTGCTATCATACCTGAAAAAAATCGGGAGGAATAATTTTTTGGACAAGATATTCAGCGTCGCGGAGATTGACGAAAAAATTTTCGCACGGATTGACGGCAAGTCGTACAAAAAAAATTGTCCGCTGCCGTTGAGCGAACTTCGTTACCTTCGTTTGGCGCACAAAAATTTTCGCGGAGAACCGGAAACGGGCGAAATGATTTGCAACGTCGCGATTGCCGACGCGTTGACGGACATTTTCAAAAAACTTTACGCGGAGAATTATCCCATTGAAAAAATTCGATTGATTGACGAATATGACGCCGACGACGAACTTTCAATGCGCGATAACAATTCTTCGTGTTTTAATTTCCGCTACGTGTCGCACACGAACAGAATTTCTCTGCACGGCTACGGTTTGGCAGTCGACATAAACCCGCTGTACAATCCGTATACCAAAACCGTCGACGGGGAAAAAATCATTGCACCGGCGAACTCCGTCGAGTTTGAAGACCGCACGAAAGATTTCCCGCACAAAATCGACGAGGACGACATTTGCGTCAAGCTTTTTGCCGAACACGGATTTTTATGGGGCGGCAACTGTTGGGACGACGAAAAAGATTACCAGCACTTCTTCATTGAAAGGGAGCGTTAAAATGAAAAAATTCTTAATGACGGCACTGCTTCTCGTGACGATGATTTTCACGGGTTGCGGCGGCGGAAACGATTCGGCTGGCAACGGCAAATTCAGTGCCATGTTGAATTCAAACGTTATTTCGATTGACAGCGCACAATGCTCGGATGCCTCTTCGTTTGAACTGATTACAGATTGCATTGACGGCTTGATGCAACTGGATTCAAACGGCAAACCTATTCCCGCGCTTGCCGAAAGTGTTGACGTGAGCGAAGACGGCAAGACTTACACCTTTCACCTGCGTGACGCGAAATGGTCAAACGGCGACCCGGTAACCGCCAACGATTTTGTTTTCGCGTGGCGTCGTCACTGCCAAAAATCCGGAAACTACGCGTACATCATGGGAGACACCGTCGCTTGCGTGAAAAATGCCGAGGCGGTCATTAAAGGCGGAGACCCGACAACTTTGGGCGTGACGGCAAAAGACGAAAAAACTTTGGTCGTAGAACTCAATGCGCCTGTTCCGTTTTTCTTGTCGTTAATGGTTTTCCCGACGTTCTATCCGATTAACGAAAAGTTTTACAATTCTCTTGAAGAAGGCAGTTACGGCACGAGTCCCGAAACTTTTTTGTCGAACGGAGCATTCGTGTTGACGAACTACCTGCCCGGCGCGGCGAACATTCAGCTCAAGAAAAACGATTCGTACTGGAATGCGGCGAACATTTCGCTTGACGGCTTCCAATATCAAGTTGTGACTTCGTCCGACAACGCTTTGATTTCGTTCAAAAACGGCACACTCAATTTGGTGGAACTCGGCGGCAACCAGGTTGAACACGTCAAGCAGGACGCCGAACTTTCCAAAAATCTGCAGACATTCGGCACGGGTGATTTGACGTACCTGTCGTTCAATCAAGATCCGAAAAATCATCACGCGGGTGCGCTGTCAAATGTCAACCTGAGACTTGCAATTTCAAACGCCGTTGACCGTGAATCTCTCGTCAATAATTTCGTAATGTCGGGCGCGAAAGCAACTTATACCGCAATTCCCGTTGACTTTGCGCCGAACGCCGAAGACGGAAAATTTTTCTCGGCAGACCAAAAACGTTATTCCGACGTGGTGAGTTTCGACGTTGCCAAAGCGAAAAAATATTTGGAGACGGCAAAAACTGAACTCGGCAAAGACGGCTTTGACCTGCAACTGATTTACGCAAACGACAGCGGCGACACTTCCGTCAAAGTTGTTCAGGCAATTAAATCGCAGATCGAAGCGAATTTGCCCGGCGTGACGATTAATCTGCAACCGATGCCCAAAGCCGAATATTTGAAAGATGTCACGTCAAACAATTACGATTTGGCGGTTGTGGATTGGGTGCCCGATTACGATGATCCGATGACTTTTTTCACGCTGTGGACAACTGCGGGCTGCGAAATTGCCGAACACTGGAGCAACGCCGAATACGACAAAATCATTTCCGATTGCACGACGGGAAGTCTCGCCGCAGATTATTCCGCTCGCTGGAATGCGCTTTATGACGCGGAAAAAATTCTGCTCGACAACGCGGTTATTTCTCCGCTCTACACCGGCTCCGGCGCATTTTTGATTTCGCCGAACGTCACGGGAATGGAATTCCATGTTGCGGGAGTCAGTCGCGTTTTCAAGAACGTGAAAATCAAATAACATGACAAGATACGTAGCAAAACGAATTTTGATGTCACTGTTGACGCTTTTCGCGATTGTCTTCGTGCTGTTCGTGCTGATTCGGATAGTGCCGGGCGACCCGTTTTCCGTCGAACGCATGAGCGCGGAAATGATTTTGCAGAAGCGCGAAGAACTCGGATTAAACAAGCCGGTTTTGGTTCAGTTCGTCGACTATCTGTCTTTGCTGGCAAGCGGAAGTTTCGGCAACGGAACGGCACTTTACAACGGCGCACCGATAAAACCGATTTTGACGGCGTGCCTTTGGAATTCGTTCAAAGTCGGCGTGCTGTCGATTTTGTTCGGAACGATTGTCGGCTTGACGATTGGAATTGTCGCGGCGTTGAATCGCGGAAAAATTTTGGACGGACTGTGCACGCTCGTTTCAATTTTGGGCGTATGCATTCCGTCGTATGTGTCGATGATTTTCCTGCAATATTTTTTCGCGTACAAAATACCGTTCTTCCCGTATTTCTTCGACCCGTCAAATTTTTTCGGCTCGGCGATAATGCCCGCGTTGTCGTTGAGTTTGTTTGCCGTGTCGACAATCGCCCGATTTACGCGAAATGAAATGGTTGAAGTTCTCAACAGCGACTACGTGAAACTTGCCGAAGCGAAAGGACTTTACGGCTTTGAATTGGTTCGCCGACACGTTTTGAGAAATGCGCTGATTCCGGTCGTGACGGTTATCGCGCCGCTTGTCGTGGACTTGCTCACGGGCGCAATGGTTATCGAAAAAATCTACGGAATAAACGGCGTCGGAAAACTGATGGTTGACGCGATAGCCGGTCAAGGCGTCGACTACAACTACGTTTTGGCGTTGGGCATTGTGTTTTCGGCGTTGTATATCGGCGTGATGTTGGTGCTCGACATTTTGTACGGAATAATCGATCCGCGAATCCGTTTGACGACGAAAGAAGGTTGAGCATGTACACGCCGCAAAAAGATGACTTTGAATTCATTTCGGGACGCGAAATTGAGATTGACGAAAATTTTTCTTCGCAAGGTTATTGGACGGGCGTTGCCGTTCACTTTTTCAAAAATAAATTTGCCGTTACGGGCGTGATTCTCGTCGTCGGAATAATGCTGTTCGCGATTTTTGCGCCGCCGGCAAGTTCCTACGAATACGACCAAATTATTTCCGTCGTCGACGCAAACGGCAGTGAGATTGTCGCGAAAAGTTTGCCGCCGCAATTTTCGGGCAGTGACGTGCAAAATCGATTCGCCGACAAAACTTTTATTTTCGGCACGGACGACATGGGACGCGATTTGTGGACACGAACTTGGCACGGAGCGCGAATATCGCTGATAATTGCGTTCGTGGCGATTTTTATCGACATGCTTATCGGCACGAGTTACGGGCTGATTTCCGGATTTTTCGGCGGCACCGTCGATAACGTCATGCAACGTTTCATCGAAATTGCCGGCTCGATACCGACGCTGGTCATCATCTCGATTTTGGCGATTTTCATGGAAAAAGGAATCGGGCTGGTTATCGCGTCGCTGTTGATAACCGAATGGATAGGCATGAGCAAAATTGCGCGGGCGGAATGTCTGAAACTTAAGGAGCGCGAATACGTTTTGGCAAGCCGAACACTCGGAGCCGGCAGTTTCCACCAAATTTTTCTGCAGATTTTGCCGAACACAATCGGCCCGATAATCACGCAGGTAATGTTTTCAATTCCCGTGGCGATTTTCACGGAAGCATTTTTGAGTTTCGTCGGAGTCGGAATAGTTTTGCCGCAATGTTCAATCGGCTCGTTAATCGAAGCGGGATTCGGAAACATTACGATTTTGCCGTACCAGATTTTGCCGCCGATTTGCGTTTTGGCAATTCTCATGCTCGGCTTTAACCTGATAGGCGACGGGTTGCGCGAAGCACTTGCGCCGAAACTTGAGGACATGTAATGGACGAAAAAATTCTTTCGGTAAAAAATCTGGACATAACATTTCGGACGAACGCAGGTGACATCCATGCGATTCGCGGCGTAAATTTCGACTTGCCGACGGGAAAAACCGTTGCGCTCGTCGGCGAAAGCGGCTCCGGCAAATCCGTCACAATGAAAGCGGTCACGGGACTTTTGGACTCGAACGCAATCATCAACGGCGGGCAAATTCTCTACGGCGCAGAAAATCCCGTTGACTTGCTGACGTTGCCGAAAAAAACTTTGCGACGCGAAATCAACGGACGACAAATCGCAATGGTATTTCAAGACCCGATGACAAGTTTGGATCCGACAATGCAAATCGGCGACCAAATCACTGAGGGAATGCTCCTTCACAAAAAAATTTCCAAATCGGACGCCCGAAAAAAAGCCGTGGAACTTTTGAAACTTGTCGGGATTACCGACGCGAGAAAACGCATGGAAAATTATCCGCACCAACTTTCCGGCGGCATGAGACAACGAATCGTCATTGCGTGCGCGCTGTCGTGCGAGCCAAAAATTTTGGTTTGCGACGAACCGACGACGGCACTTGACGTGACAATTCAAGCGCGAATTTTGGATTTGATAAAGGAACTTCAGCAACAAATGGGCTTGTCGGTGATTTACATTACGCATGATTTGGGCGTCGTGGCGAAGGTTGCGGATTTCGTCAACGTCATGTACGCGGGAAAAATCGTCGAAGTCGGCACGGTCGAAGAAATTTTTTACGACCCGCGCCACCCGTACACTTGGGGACTTTTGGCGGCAATGCCGGATTTGGAAACCGACGACGAGCGACTTTACTCAATCCCTGGCAGCCCGCCGAATCTTTTGCACGAACCGAAAGGCGACGCGTTCGCGGCAAGAAACAAATTCGCAATGAAAATCGACGAGCGGGAAACTCCGCCGATGTTTCAGATTTCGGAAACGCATTTCGCGGCAACGTGGCTTTTGCACCCCGACGCGCCGAAAATTGACTTGCCGCCGGAATTGAAAGCGCGACTTCTTCGTTCGAGAAAGGCGGCTAATTATGGCTGAACCGCTGCTCAAAGTGAAAAATCTTCGCCAGCACTTCAAAATTTCGCGTTCGTTCACGGTCAAAGCGGTCGACGACGTGTCGTTTGAGATTTATCCCGGTGAAACTTACGGACTTGTCGGCGAGTCCGGCTCCGGCAAAACGACAATCGGGCGAAGTATCATTCGACTTT
>JAFUYE010000025.1 GCA_017470715.1 Selenomonadaceae bacterium | reverse complement strand
TCGTCGACTTCGACTTTAATGCCGTCGGTGCTGTTCGTTGTCAAACCCGCGTCCGTGATAGTCGTGCCGCCGATTGTGATTATTGGGTCACCGCCGCCGGAGGCATTTGCGCCGCCGTTGTTCAGGACAGCGACATTTGCCGTGCCGCCGACCTTCGCGCCCGATTCAATCGTCACCGTGCCGAATTTTCTACTGTCGAGAGTTGTTTGATAGACGCCCGCCGTGTCGCCGTTGACAGTCGCGCCCTCTTGAATGATGAATTTGGTATTTGAACGGTTGTAGATACCGTAGTCGCCGCCTGTGACGCTCGTGCCGTCGCCGATAGTGACGGTGTTGGATTTGTCAGCACTGTCGTGAGTTACGATACCGATACTTTTGCCCGTGACGGTTGCGCCGGTGATTGTTGCATTCGAATATGCGCAAATGCCGTATGTTGTCGATGAAGTAAATGTGCCGCCGGTGATTGATACGCTTTTGGCATTCGCACCGATTTCCAATGCGCCTCCGGATAAACCATCCGGTCTTGCCGACGGCTCCTCTGCGATTATTTCGCCGCCGTCCATGATTAAGGTGTATTGACTTGCCGCCGTATTACCAGCGGACGACATCGATATTGCGTACCTGCCGTATGCGGCATCTGTGTAACTGATCGTGCCGCCGTGAATGGCAATCGTGCCGGTACCGCCGAAGTATATCGGTTGAGTGCGACCGGTCGAGTTGATCGTACCGTCATTAATGGTGAAGTTGCCGCTACTGAAAAACGTCACCGCGTTGCCTCTGTTCGTCGTGACATTTGTGCCCGTGTTGACGACCAAAGAACCAGTGCCCGTATTATTTGAGCCGTTATGGACATAGACGACGTCCATGTATTTATTCGAGGTTGTAGGATTCGCCACCTGCCCGGTAATCGTGAGCGTAGTCGAGTCGTTTTCGTTGCCCAAATTCAGGGTCGCGCCGTTCGTCACTTCGATAATGCCGACATCTGCATTATCGTTGCCTGTCGCGTTTGTGGCGTTGATTGTGCCGTTTCTGACAGTGACAGTGCCGCTCGCCGCCGTGACTTTGACGACTTGACCGGTCGCGGTTGTCGATTCAATAGTCTTGCCGTCCAAATCCAAGGTGCAAGCGTTATCGAGTGTAATTGCAGACGTGACACCGGTGGCGTCTTCCGCCAAAATGAGCGTGTCGCCCGCACTGACTGAAGAAAATTCAGTCCACTCCGTTGCGTCCGCGCTGGTTGCTGTTTTCCAAACAGAGTCCCATTTCAGGTACTTCGTCACAAAACGTTGCAAATCGAAAGAAAAAATTTTAGTCAATTCGCTCATAAAGAGAGAACTCCTTTCGTCGGAAGTTCGCCGTTTGGGGGTCGAACTCCCTAAAAACATTTTGGCTGTCGGGCTATTTTCGGCAATAAAAAACCGAGTCCGAACACCCAAAAAACAGTTGAGTTTGCGGTCTCGATGAGCTATAATGTGCGCGTCATATTTTATCTTGTGCGCTTCGGCGCATTTTTTTTGCACGTCATAGTTCTTTAAACCGCTCGGAAAAACGAACCCATGAATAATCCCGGAAACGAAAATAACGCTTGAACCTGCGGAACCTACACTTTGTCCGCCGGTCAAACGCCACACTGCTTGAACTTGCCGCACGATTCCCCAACCGTCGACGAAGTTCCCCGTATTTGAACGAACCCGCGTCCACCAAACGCTTTGGATTGTTCGGGCGCAGGATAATACACGTTTGAAAATTTGTCAAGAGCCGCGAAGGTTAGAAGTTTCTTAATTGCGGGAATCTGCGCGTCGTGGCGATAAATTTTCGCGTGAAAAAATTTTTCCGGGCGTGGTGCGTCAAATGCTACACAAAGTCGGCGGGCGTTGACAAAGTTGTTCGCGTGTGATAAATTTTTGTCGTCAATAAGACAACTACACAACCAATCAAGACTTGTAGTACGACCATGGATCTCATCGAACGAAAACCCCCGCGCAGAATTACGGCACTGCACGGGGGCTTCGTTTTGCCTTAATCGGTTACGGCTTCCGATTAATCAGGGGCAATCAGATAGAGTGTCTGCCGCTTAGAACCAGCGTCTGAAGATGTAATTGGCGATAAGACCGCCAACCACACTAATGGCCAAGCCAATCAAGACTTCGTCCATAAATCTCACCTCCCTCCACAATACAAGAAGGTTCAAACCATGGAGGTACGGCATTGCGCGGATTATAACAGAAAAATTTTCGGGTGTCGACAGCGATTCGGCGAGCGTTGACAAAGTTGTTCGTGACAAGTCGGCTCAAAAATCCGATTGACTGTTCGTCGCGTCGTTTGATAAAATCGTAAAGCAAAACGAGCCGCCCACTAGTCAAAGTAACGGCGACTCGTTCAAAAGTACACATGTCGAGGCGATTGTAAATCCTTCGGCAGAGGAGTTGTTTCAAATGTTTAACCCGAAACTTGGCGAAAAACCTCTCAGCTACAACGAACTGATTCTTGAGCGGCTTAAAGAACTCAAAGACGGTCAACGCGAACTCAAAACCGAACTCAAAGCCGAACTGCAGATGACGAAGCACGAACTTAATGACCGCATGGAAAAACTCGAAAATCGCATGACCGGAATCGAAAGCGAAATGCGCAACGTCGGTCGCCATTCACAAATCATGACCGCAAGCGTTGTGGGAATTGCTCTTGCCGTCGTGTATTTCATCTTCACGCACTGACGGAAATTCGGCGGCTTTGGTACGTCAAATGCTGCACAAGGACAATCGCGTTGATAATTTCTTCGCAAAAAAAATTTGCCGCGTTGCTCGGATACAACTTAAATCGTGCGACAACCGAAAAATCCCCGCGCATATTGACGGGGAATTTTTTTGTTGACACGTAAAAATTTTTTGCGAATCAACGTCGCAACAGCACCGTTACTGAAATCAAAAATCCCCGCTCACTGAACGGGGATATTTTTTGCGTCAAATGTTGTGAATTAATCTTGCGGTCTGGGTTTGCGAATCATGCCGAGAATCAAGCAACCGACAGCCGAACCCGCCGCAATCGAAAGCAGATACATGAACGGGTTACCGATTGTCGGGACGACGAAAATACCGCCGTGAGGAGCCATAAGCGTGCAATCGAACATCATGACGCCCGCGCCCGCAATCGCCGAACCGACGACGCAAGCGGGTATGACGTGCAACGGGTCGCCCGCCGCAAAAGGTATCGCGCCTTCAGTTATGAACGACATGCCCATAATGATATTCGTCGCGGTAGTTTTCTGTTCGCTCTTGGTGAATTTGTTCTTGAAGAAAATCGTTGCCAACGCAATCGCAATCGGGGGAACCATGCCGCCCGCCATTGCCGCCGCGATAACGTAATAGTTGCCGTCAGCAAGCAAGCCGACGCCCGTGACGTAAGCCGCCTTGTTCAAAGGACCGCCCATATCGACAGCCATCATGCCGCCGATAACCGCGCCCATAACGAGTTTCGCCGAAGGATCCATGTTCGCCAACGTGTTCTTGAGAGCTTCGTTAATTCCCGAAACCGGCGGGCCGATAACGAAATTACAAATCAAGCCGATAATCAACACGCCCAAAAGCGGATAAAACAGAATCGGCTTCGTGCCTTCAAGCGACGGAGGTAAAACGCTGAGAGCTTTTTTGAGCCAGTTGACGATAAAGCCCGCAAGGAAACCTGCCAACAACGCGCCGAGGAAGCCGGAACCGTTTGACGCACTGAGCGCACCGCCGACAAAGCCCGCCGCCAAACCGGGACGGTCAGCGATTGACATCGAAATAAATCCCGCAAGTACCGGCAACATAAATCCGAAGGACGCGCCGCCGATACCCATGAACGTTGCCGCCGCCGGTGTGATTGAACCGAATTTGCCGCGCTCTTCCGCAGGCAGACTGTTCAAGTCAACGCTCGCGCCGTCAATCAGGAACGAAATCGCGATTAAGATACCGCCGCCGATAACGAACGGTAACATATGCGAAACGCCGTTCATCAAATGTTTGTAAACTTGGCGACCGATACTTTCGTTTTCGCCGCCGCCGCCGCCGCCGTCACCGGCAGACTCGCCCGCTTTTGCGTGATAAATCGGAGCTTGTCCGCCGAGTGCACGGTCAATCAATTCGTCAGCCTTGTTGATACCGTCGGCAACTTTGGTAATAACGACGTGTTTGCCGTCGAAACGCGCCATTGCAACGTTTTTGTCCGCCGCAACGATAATGCCGTCAGCTTTGGCAATTTCGTCCGCCGTCAAAACATTTTTCGCGCCGCCGGAGCCGTTTGTTTCGACTTTAATCGAAATGCCGCGTTTCTTCGCGTGCTGTTCCAAACTTTCCGCCGCCATGAAGGTATGCGCGATACCCGTCGGGCAAGCAGTGACCGCCAAAATCTGAATGTGGTCGGCTGTCGATACGGGCGCGGCATTTGCTGAATCTGCGGGAGCTTGAAATTTGCCGTCTTCCTTGTCGTCGATAATTTTAAGGAATTCCTCTTTCGTGGACGCTTTAATCAAAGCTTCCTTGAAATCGGGATCCATAACCATTGTGGCAAGTTTCGACAGAATCATCAAATGTTCGTCGTTGCCGCCGTCGGGTGCCGCAATGGCAAAGAACAACCGCGCAGGGTTGCCGTCCATCGACTCGAAGTCGATACCGTCGGGAATCGTCATTGCCGCAAGACCGGGTTCCTTGACGCCGGCTGATTTTGCGTGCGGTGTGGCGATACCGTCGCCGAGTCCCGTGGTGCCGGAGGCTTCGCGGGCAAGAACGTCTTTTTTGTATTGCGCCTTGTCCTTGAGGTTGCCGCCTTTTTCCATCAAGTCAACAAGATGCGAAATTGCGTCCTGTTTGTCCTTGACTTGGGCACCGAGGTCGATGCTCGCGTTTTTGAGCAAATCGGTAACTCTCATAGTGCACTTCTCCTTACTACAAATTGAATGAATGATTTCTGCCGCCGCTTTTACAGTTAGGAATTATGAATTAGGAATTAGGAATTAGGAATGATTACCAGCGCGAATTTAATTCCTAATTCCTCATTCCAAATTCCTAATTGAAATTCGACGGTTATTTAATCGGCGATAAAAATTTGCCGACCGTTGACGTGTGAAAATTTCAACCGCGAGTGTTTTTGTCACAGGAGCCGTCGCGTTTAATGCTCAGCCGCCACGTGTCCAAAATGTCGACATCTTTGCGCGTAACTTCGGTGCCGTCCGCGAACTCGATTTTGAGTTTGTAACGGGTGTAAGCCGAATCGTAACTGATTGAACGTCGGTCGCCTTGATTCATGACGCCGCTGCCGACAAGATCGTTGCCCCAACTTTTTTTCTGCACGGGAACAAAATACAGCGACATAATTTCCTTGCCGGTTTCGTTGACGATTTCCAAAGGCTCAGGTATTCCCGCGAAAGTCGACGTTTGCGCGGTCGCGACGAGCAAAGCCGTCAAGACGAACGCCCGCAAGAAATTAAACTTAATCACAGTCAAACCTCCGTTTGAAAATCAATCCGTGTCGACGTTGTAACCTTTGCCGTCCTTGTAAATCGTCAGCCGTTGCGCTTTTTTGCAGTCAACTGCGTCCCAAAAAGCAACTTCGCCGTCCTCGAAAAACGCGGTCAAGTTGTAGTAGCGATAATCCGCGTTGTATTCGGACTCGACGGACTTGTTGTGTTTGAGCGGAGCTTTGAGCAAATTTTTTTCGTAGGGCTTCGCGTTTTCGTCAGCAGCCACGGCGTAAATCGCTTCGATTGTGCGTCCCGTTTGGTTGACGACGGTGAAATTTTTCAACTCCGCGAATGTCGGAACCTGCGCTGCCGCAAAAAACAGCAACGTCAAGACGACAACCCGCAAGAGCGTCGGGAACTTGAATCCAGTCATGAAAATCAACCTCCCTGTTGAATCGCAGAAATTTACTTAAAATCGGCTCGGAAAATTTTTCGTTGAAATTGTCATTGGACGCATATCAGCCGCCGTAACGACCGCGTCCGTTCGTGTTGATTTTCGTGTGCGACACCAGCCAAGTTCAATCAACGTATAAGGTACCTACTGTTTCAACATCCAAATTGTATGAGAACCTCGCCGTACCATCTTCAAGAACAAACCAGCAATCCCAATACCGGTAACCTTCTTCAAACGAAATGTGATGAGATTGTCCTTGTTGAACATATTCCGCAAGCTGATCATTACCAAAATCCGAAGTTCCACTGACACGAAAGTAACCTTCAGTAATGGTTTTTCCCGTACGGTTGATGATGGTAATGCTCGCTGCGTCAGCCGACGATTGAACCGCCGTGACGAGGAACGCCGCCAACACGAAAACTCGAACGAGCGTCGCGACGTTAAACCTCAGTTGCTTCGGGGGTGGGGGGGGTGAATTGAATCATAAAAATAAATCCTCCTCGATGAATCGAGAAAAAAACTTCGGTTTCCGAGCCGACCTTAATTCATGAGAAAATACTTTTGATTTTATTGAAGATTTTTTCGCCGAGAGTTTCGTCGTCTTCCGTCGCGTGGAAAATTTGAGGTTGACCGTTCTTGATTCGATTAAACAACTGTTCGGGCTTGCGAATACCCGTGCCGACAGACGTTGTAATCATCAACTTGCCGTCAAAGCGCGACATGGGAATTCGTTTGCTTGCCGCGATAATGACGTAATCGGCATTTTTAATTTCTTCGTCGGTGAGCGCGTGATAAACGCCCGCCGCGCCGTGAACTTCAACACGAATGTTCAAGCCCAATTTTTCCGCAGTTTGTTTGAGAGCTTCGCGAGCCATGAACGACGAAGAAATTCCCGTCGGGCAAGCGGTGACTGCAATAATTTTCGTGCCGCTTGAAACGTCGGGTTCGGGCGTTTCCGATTTTGAGCGTTCGGCTTCCTTGTCGTCGATAATCTTGATGACTTCGGCGGGTGTCGCTGCCTTAATCAGATTTTCCTTGAACGTTTCGTCCATGAGCAAAACCGCAAGGCGACCCATGTTCGTCATTGCTTCATCTGTTGCCTTTTCGGGCGCGGCGAACAACATTAACAATCGCGCAGGTTTGCCGTCGAGCGAATTGAATTCGACGCCTTCGGGCACGGTGATCATCGAGATTGCCGGTTTCTTGACGGAATTATTTTGAGCGTGCGGAGTTGCCAGCCCGTTCGCCAAACCGGTTGAGCCTTGCGCTTCACGTTTGAGGATGTCTTTTTTGACAAGTGCCTTGTCGCGAATCGTGCCTGCCGTCATAAGCAAATCAATCAGCATGTCAATCGCTTCGTTTTTGTTTGACGGGTGAACGTTAAGCGCGATAGATTTTTTCGAGATAAAGTTTGTAATTTTCATCGGACATACCGCCTTTCAGTCAATTAGGAATGTGGAATTAGGAATTAGGAATGTTGACGAGATTAATTGTTAATTCCCAATTCCTAATTTCTAATTGAATCGACAAGGAGGTTAAATCGTTTTCAGCAGAGCTTCGACTTCTGCGCGAGTGGCAAGATTTTCGGAGAACGCAGACGCCGAGCCCGTGCAAAGACCCATGCGGAATGCTTTTTCGTAATCGCCGTTGCTTTCAATGTAGCCCGCGACAAAGCCCGCAACCATCGAGTCGCCCGCGCCGACCGAATTGACGAGCGTGCCTTTCGGAGCTTCGGATTTGAAGAATTTTTCGCCGCCTTCGGGAACGAAAATTGCACCGTCGCCCGCCATCGAAATCAAAACGTTGCGTGCGCCTTTTTCCTGCAACTTTTTGGCGTAGGTAACAATTTCTTCGTCGGTTTTGAGTTTGACGCCGAACATGTCGCCGAGTTCGTGATTGTTCGGTTTGATAAGCCACGGATTGAATTTCAAGACTTTAAGGAGCAAACCTTTTTCCGCGTCGACGACGAAACGAATGCCCTTGCCTTGAATGCGCGACAAAGTTTGTTCGTACATGTCGTCGGGCAACGTGTTGGGAATCGAGCCGGACAAAATCAACGTGTCGCCTTCGCCGAGCTTTTCGAGTTTCGCAAAGAGTTCTTCGCGTTTCGCGTCGCTGATTTTCGGACCTTGACCGTTAATTTCAGTTTCCACGTCGGCTTTGACTTTGACGTTGATTCGTGAAAAACCTTCGTCGAGTTTGACAAAATCATCCGCCGCGTTGAATTCGCGCAACTGACGGACAATCTCGTCGCCCGTGAAGCCCGCAAGAAAACCTGTCGCCGTGGACTTGTGACCGAGGTTGCCCAAGACGATTGAGACGTTGACGCCTTTGCCGCCGCCGAGCACCTGTTCGTAAGTCACGCGGTTAATCGCGCCGGTCGTGAGTTTGTCGAGCCGAATGATGTAGTCAATCGCGGGATTAAAAGTTACGGTGTAAATCATTTCAGTTCCCCCTTGCGAAAAAAATTGATTGAAAATTTTACGCGATTATATAACAGGAACAACCGCTTTTGCAAGGCAACGGCGAATTGGCTCAAAGATTTTTTATCAGGAAGATGTCGCCGATTTGACCGAGCGAACGATTTACATAATTCACCAAGACCAAAAGATTTTCAATCGAGTAAATTTTTTCTTCGTCGCTACGCAAAAATTCCTGAATCCAAATGAAATGCCCGTAGCCGATTTCTCTGAGCAAATCAACCGTTTTTTCAAGCAAGCCGGAATTTTTCCACGCCAAAAGGTTGCACTCCATGAAGACGGGAATATTACTTTTCGCGAGCAAATTTTGTGCGCCGAGCAAAACTTTGGGCTCAAAACCTTCCGTGTCAATCCAAATGTATTTGACTTCTTCGGGCGCAATTTTGCTTTCGGCAAGCAAATAATCCAGTGGCGCGATTCTAATTTTTTCGGTCGGCGCACCAATTAAATCGTCAACGAGTATGACACCGTTGCCGCCGGGATTTTTCAAGTTCCTGTACATGGTCATTTCGTCAAATTTGTCGCCGAGTCCGCAGTTGACGAGCGTCGCCCGCGATTCCATGTCGTTCAAAATTAAATTCACGCGCAGGAGTTTGAAATTTTCGGCGTCGGGTTCCACGGCGAACAGTTTCAAATTCGGCGCAATTTTTTTGGTGAAATAAATTCCGGTCGTGCCGATGTTCGCGCCCAAATCAAAAAAGTAACCGTCACTGTCGTTCGTGCCGTAAAATTTTTTTGCCAGCGCGTGAAAAGCTTTCATTTCGTCAAGCGTATGATTTTCGCGTGTGACATACGTCAATTTGATAACATAATCATCTGCAGACGTGCCGACATAATGAAGGTTTTCGGCGTCACAAGCTACGTAATGATTCCACTGTCTGTGATTGACGAAATTCATCCAGCGAAAAATTGTTTCAGCCGTCGAAGGATTAAGCAACGAGTAAAGCGCGGCGGGGTTTTCTATCCAATTTGAAATCGACATGGCGAAAATTATATTGTCCGTCGAAATATTCATTACCCGTATCGTCGATAAAATTTCGTCGAAAATTTCTCGCGAATTGTCGTCTGCGAAAATCAAAACGTAATCCCAATCGCCGCGCAAAATAACTTCGGCTTGATCCGAATCGTCGGGCTTGAGCGTGCGAACAATATGCGCGACGTTCGGTTTCAGAAATTTTTTCGTCCAAGCCACGCTGTTGCCCGTGTAATCCCACAGCACAAGTTTAAGCATCAAATCGCCTCCAAAAATTTTCGTAATGATAACAAAAAAAATCCCCGCCGACAAATTTCAGCGGGACGAAAGATTTTCGGTTGCGATTTATTTTTTTCTGAAGGCAGTCGAAGGTTGTTTGCAACGCGGACATTTTTCGGGCGGATTGTCGCCGACATGTTCATATCCGCAAACGGAGCAAACCCAAACCGTGCCGCCGGACGCTTGCGGAGTTTCTTGAACTTCGGCAACTTGAACGTCGTCAACGTCGGGCAGTTTCATGATTTTTTGCGCGTCAAGATTTTCATAACCGAGCGGCGTGTGCGTCGACAGATAAACCGTCGGATTGGCTTTGATAAAGCCGCGAACTTTCGACAGCGTGTCACGAGCGGCGGGCAAGTCCTCGAACACAACGGACAATTTATTTTCGATTAACGCTTCGTCGGTGTAGGTAACGTCGCCGTGAATCATGAAAAATTTTTCGCTGTCTTCGACGACAACGATTGAATTTCCTTTCGTGTGACCGGGCGCGAAGATGTAATAAACTCCGTCGGCAATTTTTTGGCACGCGTCGAAATTTTTATATGCGCCGTCGGTAAAATCTGTGCGGACAACGTTATCGCCCGTCAACTTCATGTCGTCGGCTTCGATTCGTGAAATGAAAATCTTCGCGTTCGGGAATTGCCGCAATTCGCCCGTGTGATCGGGGTGTTTGTGCGTCACCAAAATTTTTGAAACTTGTTCGGGCTTGTAACCTGCCGTCTTGAGCGCGTCGACGTAATTGTTGACTTTGTCGCCGAAAGTTATCACGGAATCTTTCGTCACGGGAATTTCTGTTTCGGCGGGCATACCGGTATCGACCAAAATAATTTCTTTGCCCGTGTCGATAACGTAATTTTGCAGACTCGAACGAAGTTTTTGTTCAGTGATTGAACCTTCGGGCAGACCGCCGCCGCACGCGAACGACTTCATCATATAGCCGCCGTCGTAAAGTTTCACCGCAGAAATTTTCATTGCCGGTTTCGCCTCCGTTAAAGTTTGACCGTCAAGCATCAATCCGAGCGTCAACGCGCCCGCCGTTTTAATGAAGTCGCGACGATTCATCAAAGTTTCTCCTTAAACGCAGTTGCAGGTTGACCGCAGACCGGACAAATTTCGGGCGGAACGTCGCCGACATGTTCATAGCCGCAAACAGAGCACACGAAAGTTTTCTGCGCGGAAGTTGAAGTTTTCGGAGCGAATTTTTTCATCAGCTCATCGATAACCACGCCGTGGTGCCATTCCTGTTCGGCAAAAATTTCCATTTCGTCCGCCGCCGCAGTCAGTCCCGCCGCACGAACAGCATCAGCCAACGCTTTGACTTTGGCTTTACCGCTGTATTCGGCTTTGGCTATGCCGGCAAGCAACGCCCAAAAATCTTTCGGATATTTGCCGACGAGTGTCGCGTAAAAGCCGGAGTGAACAGCTTCTTGATTCGCCGACTCGATTAAAGTTTGCGCGACTTCGTCAAGTCCCTGTTCTTTCGCAAGACGAGCCAGCGCGTAATACATCATCACGCCGTTTGCCTCGCCTTGAGCAAGTGCCGCAAGTGTCGGTTCAAGTTCGGTGCCTTTCGCCAAAGCGTGAATACTTTCCATGTTCGTTTCCGCCTTTCCGCGTGAAATTTTTTTGTACTCGAATGCGTAACCAACGCCGAAATGAATCACCCATTCGGGCTTTTCGGGAATCGGAATCCAGTAGCCGTAAGCCTTGCCGAATTCGCCTTCGTAGGTGCAAATTTGCGCTTCGCCCGTGTCGACGGCCGCGTTGCACAGACAGCCCTTGTGATTTTCGGGCTTGTCGATTGACGAACATTTAATGCCCGCTTTGAGTCCGAACTCGGCGGCTTTTTTGTTGACGGCAACAATTTCGCGGCTCTTCTGCGTAATCATCACCGCTTCGGGGAAGTTGTCCCACATCAATTGAAATGCGCGGATAATGTCTTCGTTGCTCATACGAATCACTCCCAAAACATAATACGCTTAAAAAATAACCCGTTGCGACGATTTTTGCAACGGGTTTGACGAAAAGTTTTACACTTCGACGATATTGTAAAGCGCACCGAAAATTTCAGTTCGCGACGATAAAATTGCGACCGTCACCAGCTGAGATATTTTGCCGAAATCCAACCGCGAATTTGCATGTCGGGATAAAAGACGGACATGAAGCCATTGTTCCAAGAGCCTTCGTATACGTGAACCCACGTTCCACGCGGCAATTCCGCCAACTTCCTGTAATTGCGACCGGGACCGTCGCGCAACGAAACGTAGTAGCAGTTGACGACGGAACCCCAAACCACGGCATCGGCATGATTCGGGCGAAAAATCATCGTCGCACCGAAAACAAGCATCATCAACACGAACACGGAAACTTTTTTCATGACGGTCACTCCAATCCATCAGCGATAAAAAATGTTCCCATGTAGTTTACCCTCCCCCCCATGCCGTGTTGTCAAGCGGTACCGAAAAATTTTTTTTACGGACAATGCAAGCTTCAAGAACTTTTTTTATTATGTCGGCAAACATTTTCGCTTACAAGTCTTTGACGAATTCGATTAATTTGTCCGCGTGAAGTTTCGTCTTGTCGACGAGAGCTTGACGATATTCGTCCGTCGCCATTTCGGCAGGTACATCATTCCGCCGCTGTAAAAAATTTTTTTTGAAGTCAAGCCGACAAAGAGCCGCCAATTTTGTTGTAAAACGTCGGGGCAGTCAGTCCGCAATTTTTCGCAAGCTCCTTGACGGTAATTTTATCGACGGGTTTAAATTAAGCCAACTCCCTGAGCGACGCGGCGAACAATTCTTTCGTCGTCTGTCGAACAATCATTTAATTCACCTCGCGAAAAATTTTACAACAGCAACGTCGAAAAAAAAATCCCCGATATATTGTCGAGGATTTTTTTCGTGCGTCATATGTAATCGTGATTTGGGGGCGAAACGATGACGCCGCTTTGACAAGAATCGTTAATAGAAATATTTACTGCGTCTGAACTTCGATTGATGATTGAAATTTTACTTCGACTGAACTGCGATTGATGATTGGAATTTTATTTTCTGCAACTTATACGTTTGAATTCGGATTTTGTTACACGTTCGCCGAAAAAATTTTTGCAACAGGTAAAAATTCCAAATTCCAAATTCCAAATTCCTAATTTCAAATTGCTTTTCAAACGGGTATTCGATTTTCCAACGCTTTGGCGATTGTCAAGTTGTCGGTTCCCGAAAAATCCGCACCGACAGCCATGCCCCGCGCAGGTTTTGTGACTTTGACGCCGGCGGGATTGAGCAATTTGGCAATCAACAGCGCAGTCGCGTCGCCTTCAACCGTCGGCTCGAACGCCACAATAATTTCTTGAATATCTTCGTCACGAACGCGCTTAATCAGTTCGCGCAGGTGAATATCGTTTTGCGAAACGCCCGCCAGCGGAGAAATCAGCCCGCCCGTCACGTGATATTTTCCGTCGAAAGAACCCGTGCGTTCAATCGCGTCCAAATCTTTATCGTCTTTGACGACGCAGACAATTTTGCCGTCGCGTTTGTCGGAAGCGCAAATGTCGCAGATATTTTTTTCCGCGTCAATCGTGTTGAAACAAATTTCGCAAGCGTGCGTGTCATTTTTGACGGAGCGAATCGCCGTTGCCAAATTTTCCACGTCGTCCGGTTTCATTTCGACGATATGATAAGCGAGCCGAGCGGCAGTTTTCGCACCGACGCCCGGCAATTTCATCAACGACTCGACGAGAGCCGCCATAGCTTTTGAACTCATAAAAATTTTACCGTAGAAGAGCTTTGAGTTTCTAGCTTTAAGCTTTAAGGAAAAATCTTCGACCGTCATACCTTAAAGCTCAAAGCTTACAGCTTAAAGCTTTGTTATTTTGGCATATTGCCGCCGCCGAGGAATTTACCGAGCAAGTCGCCCATGTTGCCCAAATTGCCGCCGAGTGCACCGAGACCGCCGAGCGCGTTTCCGGCGAAAGCTGACATGTTCGACGAAATTTTTTTATCCATTTCGGCGTTGGCGGCGTTGACCGCGCTGACGACCAAATCTTCAATCGCGCTGACATCGCCTTCTTTGACGAGTTCGGGCGCGATTTTAATTGACTTGACGACTTTTTCGCCGTCGACGGTTGCCATAACCATACCGCCGCCGACTTGTGCCGAAGCAAGTTCCTGTTTGATTTTGGCTTTGTTCTCCTCGAAACTTTTTTGCAATGCCTGAGCTTGACGCATGATCGCGTTCAAGTCAAGACCGCCTTGTTGTGCCATTTGCAATCTCTCCTTTGTTAAGGGAAAAGGGACAAGGGCAAAGGGATAAATTTTTTCTCGATTGCCTGTGCATTATTCCCTAATCTTTTTGGCGTCGGAGGCACCGAAGAAATTCATTGCACCTGCCAACGCGCTGCGTTCGGGTTCGTCGACCCTGTCCAAAATCGGCGAGGACAAATTTTTGTCGACTATGACGGAAATTTTTATCGGGCGTCCCGTTTCTTCGGCAAACGTCTGCTCGAATTTTTTCAAAAAATTTTTCTCGAACATGCTTGCCAACGTCGGAGATTTAAATCCGATTGTTATCGCGTTGCCCGAAAAATTTATAACAAGTGCCTTGTCGACAATGCCGTCAAGTCCGTCGTTTTGTCGGCCGAATTTGTTCGCCACATCATAAAAAATTTTTTTTCCCGCGTCAAGATTGGCGACGGGCGCGGGATTTTGTCCTGCTTGCGACGGCATTTGAATCTGCGCGGATTGTATCGGCGCGAAAGTTTGCAACGGCGCGGCAAGTTTCAACAGCGTCATTTCCAAAATTATATCGGGGATGCCTGAGCCGTACATTTCGCTTATCGATTTTCTGAGCGCGTCAATAAAATTATCAAGCTCCGAAAAAATTTCCGTACCTTTTTCCAGTCGGGCAAATTCCATATCGCGCAGACGGGTTATCAGCGATTCGGCGATTGTATTTGCCGCCAAACCGGAACTGAACGCACCGGTTATCGCCGCCGCAGTTTCTTTTCGGTCGTGGGCGCGCACGGCGGAAATTACTCTGTCAAGTTTTTCGTCGGAAACCAAACCGAGCATGTTATCAACGTCATCAAGCGAAATTTCTTCGTTAACGCCGGAATTGCACTGATCAAGATAAGTCAACGCGTCACGCATTGAACCTGCCGCCAGTCGCGCAATTTTTTTCGCCGCGTCTTCGTGCAAATTCGTGCCTAAAAGTTTCGCAATTCCGCGCAGATACGGCCAAGCGGTATCCGTCGGTATCAATCGGAAATTCAAAACCTGACAGCGCGAACGAATTGTCATCGGGACTTTATTTAATTCCGTCGTCGCCAAAAGAAACGCAACGTGCGGCGGCGGCTCTTCGATAACTTTCAAAATCGAATTGATTGCCTCCGTCGAAAGCATGTGAACTTCGTCGATTATGTAAGTTTTTTTGTGCGACACGAGCGGCGCGAAATACGCGGACGACAGCAGGCGATTCATGTCCTCGACGGAACGATTGGACGCGGCGTCAAATTCGCTGTTGTCGGGCGACGAACTGAAATTTTTGCAAGCCTCGCATTTGTTGCAGGGAATTTCTTTTTTGTCGAGCGGTCGCCCGGATTGTTGCGCTTCGCGAACGGTTTCGCAGTTCATTGCTTTTGCCAAAAGTCGCGCCGTGGAAGTTTTGCCCGTGCCGCGTGTGCCGACAAGCAAATACGCGTGCGAAAGTTTGTCCTTGGAAATTGCCTGCGTCAAAGCATTGACAATGTGCTCTTGCCCGATTAACTGCGATAAAGTTTTCGGGCGGGCGCGGCTGTAAAGTGCATCTTGTTGAGACATTAAATTTTCCTCCGAAATATTTTCTGCGCGGAATTTTATCGAAGTGCGTTCGCGTCGTCAACTTCACGCAACGAAAAATCCCCGCCGAATTGCAATGCGTAATTGACGGGGAAAATTTTTTTGACGTCGCGCAGATTTTATCCGTCGTCGCGTGCCAAAAGATATTCAATCGGTTTGCCGAAAATCTCGACGAGCTTGGCTTTGTCTTTGTCCGTGAAAATTATCTTGCCGCACATCTTCAGCGAAACATGTTTATGCGACGAAAAGCCCATGAGCCGTGCAAGCGCGCTGTATGACAGATGATGCGCGTCAATTTCCGCAACCAAATTTTTGTACGGACTGTAACCGCGATTCGCAATCGAAATCTTTGAGCAATATTCGGGCGAAAGATGTTGACCGAACAGAGGATGATTCTCGCCGCTGAGTGTCGCCGAAAGTTTCGCGCAAGTTTCGGGTGTATGCTTTTTTCCAAACATGGGATTGTTTTTGCCACTCTTCGCCGCAGACATTTTCGCCAATGTTTCCGCCGAAGGGTGCTTGCCCAAATTTTTTTTTATTGCCGAGTTGTGCCGCCGAAAGTTTCGCACGCGTTTCGGGTGTGTGTTTTTTTCCAAACATGGGATTGTTTTCGCCGCTGTTCGCCGCAGAAAGTTTCGCACGCGTCTCGTCTGTGTGTCTGTCGCCACAGCCGCCGTCAGTCAAGTTGTAACCGTAAGGTGCTTTGCTGTGCAAAACGGCGATGAAATGTTTTTCGGCTTCGTCGAGTTCCTCTTTTGTCGCGCAGGTTTTGATGACGCCGCAGTAGAAATTTTCAATTCCGTAACTGCGAATCGCTCTATCGACGTAAAGGTCATCGCGCAAGTGTTTCTGCATACGTTTTTTCAACGGTTGAACGGTTTGCCCGACGTATCGCTTGCCGTTGACTTTGTTCCGGATGAGATAAACGACGCCATAGACTTCCATAATGTTCCCGCCTTTCGTGATTGACAGCAAGGCGCGGGCAGTGTTAGAATCAAAACGTAGAACTTGCCCTGCGCATTGCTGAGTTGATTTGTTTACGACTTTTATCTTAGCACGCAGGCTTTTTTTCGTCAACGAACGATTACAAACAAAAAAAATTCCCCGCCGAATTGACGGGGAACTTTTTATTTCAGCTGTCAACGCAAGATTCGACCTTCATAGCCGAAGCTGAACTCTGCGTAAGCCACGGTTGCTACAGTATTGTCCTAGCCGTAAAGCAATCAGCGTCCGTTGTCCGGTGAAGCCGAACCCTGCGGTCACAGCTGAAAAAATTTATGGCGGAGAGAATGGGATTCGAACCCATGACACGCTATCAACGTGAACACGCTCTCCAGGCGTGCGCCTTATGACCACTCGGCCATCTCTCCGCAATATTTCAGTATTACTTTGTGTAACTTCGCGCAGTATAGCATAAAAATTTTTGCTGTCAAGAAATTTTTATTCGTCGGGCGTCGGCAAGGCGTCTTCGGGTTTCTGCTGAACTTCGGCGGGCGGAATAAAAATTTTGTTTATCGGGACTTCGGTAATCAAAAGATTGCCGTCCTCTTCGCTCAAATGTCCGCGTGAACGTGCGATGATTAAATCGTTGTGAGCGCGTGCCCATTCCAAAATCGTCCGATAAAACTTGTAGCGCACATCTTTGACGGGAATGTCGGTCAGCTTGACGGGCTCGCCGGAAGTGTCTTTGTCCAAATGCGCCCACGTGTCGTCCAAGTCGACGCGCTCGACAACTTGAACGGTCATGTTTCGCAGGTCGAATTCTAAAAAATCTGCGCGACCTGCAAGTCTGTCGTAACCGATTAAAGAAAGCTTGCGCCACTTGCGCTTTTGAATCACGTCTTCAATCTGAACATTATCGTAAATCAGCACGGTCGGCACCCTGAGCGTGTACAAATCAAGTGTGTTGTCGTCCTTGACGCGATAGCCGCAATCTTTGTGATTGAACCAGTAATTTGCTCGCGGCGTGGACTGCACCCACATATAAATTTCGGTCGGGACTTCGGTAATCGTTTCGCCGTCGTCCTCATACTGCGCGAAAGTAGGCGGGCTTACAAAAATTATCATCGACGCCAGAATACCCGCGAAAAATTTTTTCAAAGTCATTTGAACACCTCATTTCGGTTTGGAAACGTCGACGCGCCCCGCAATTTTTATGTAACGGTCAAGCTCGTCGATTTTGAAACGCGCACAACTTTTGTCGTTGCCTGCTGCGGGATAAATCACGTCGAAACGATTCAACGACGCGTCAAGGTAAATCGGAACGCCTTCATTGACGGCAAAGGGACAAACTCCGCCGACAGCGTGCCCGATTAAATTTTCAACGTCGGCAACGGGAATCATCTGCGGACGACAGTTGAATTGCGCCTTAAATTTTTTATTGTCAATCTTCATGTCGCCCGAAATCAAAATCAACGCGGGCTTTTTGTCGACGAAAACCGAAATCGTTTTGGCAATGCGTCCGACTTCGCAATTCAAAGCCTGCGCGGCTTGTTCGCTCGTTGCGGTCAACTGCTCAAACTCAATGACGCGTTCGGGCTCGCCAATTTCCGCAAAAAATTTTTTCACTCGTTCAATCGACAAGTAAATTACCTCCTCAAAAAATCGCTTAATGTTACGCCGTCTTTCGTCTTCCAGTTTTCGCAACCGTTTGCAGACAGTCCCAAAACAAATTCGGCAGCACTTGACGGCGAAGAAAATTCCTCGTCCTTAAGCAATTTATTGTTAGCGTCAACGCTTGCTGCCTGGCGACGTTTTTTTATCAGTTTGGACGAATTGTCTTTGCCCAGTAGTGGAAAAATTTTACTGCCGGCAAGAACTCTGTAGCCCGTCGGCGTACGTTTCATTTTGGCGTTGATTGTGCGGTCGATTCGCTTGACGTAACGTTTCAGATAAAAAATTTCTTCGTCAGGCGCGTCAAATTTCGGCGACGGCTCAAAAATTTTGTAACAAAGTATATCCAAAGCCGTGCGGGCAAATTCGGCGTGAACTTCAAAATCGTTGGTTTGTTTATCGTCGTCGATTTTGACGACCAAATATTCGGTATTCTTTAGCTCGTCGAAAAATTTATCTTCAAGCCAAATGAGTTCCCGTGCGCCGAAAGAATTATCCGCCGTGGTTAAAACAATCGCTTCCGTGAAAAAATCTTTGTCGGCTTTTTTATCGTGTTCGCAAATTTTTTTGAACAGCTCGCCGACAGCGTGCCCGATATAAATAAATTGACGATTGTCGCGCTTGCCGAACAGAAAATAAATTCCGCCGTGCTTGAGTTCGGTAATGTCTTTGCACGCAACCAAATTATTGCGCGGGATTTTACAAATAATCTCGACGTCGTTATCGTCTGTGCATGTGGTTATTTCGTCGCGCACGATTAAGTTTATGTTTGTATCGTTTGCCATGTCGTCGCCTCCCGTGAAAAATATATCAGACGTTGCCCGAAAACGCAAATTCGCAAAACCTGCGCGGCGGTGTTGATTTAATAAATTTGCTGTGATAGGATTTTGCGCACAACTTACTAAGGAGGAAATTTTTGTGAAACGATACAACACGGCAATCGTCGGCGCAACGGGCGCGGTCGGTCAAGAATTTTTGAAACTCATCGAGGAACGCAACTTTCCGTTCGGCGAACTGAAACTTTTGGCATCGTCGCGTTCGGCGGGCAAAAAAATAAATTTCATGGGTAAAACTTACACCGTCGAAGAAACCACGGAAAATTCTTTTGACGGCGTGCAAATCGCATTGTTCGCGGGCGGCGCGGCAAGCAAACTTTTCGCACCGGCGGCAGTCAAAGCGGGCGCGGTCGTCATCGACAATTCGTCAAATTTCCGCATGGATCCGGAAGTCCCGCTCGTCGTGCCCGAAGTCAATCCGCAGGCAATTCGTCGCCACAAAGGAATTATCGCGAATCCGAACTGCTCGACGATAATTATGGTTATGGCACTCAAACCGCTTTACAATCTGTCAAAAATCAAGCGCGTTGTCGTGTCGACGTATCAGGCAGTTTCCGGCGCGGGACGTGAAGGCATGGACGAACTTAAATCGCAACTTGATTCTTTGGCACGCGGCGAAGAAGTCACGGCAAAAATTTTGCCCGTCGCCAAACTCGACAAGCATTACCAAATCGCCTCGAATCTCCTGCCGCAAATCGATGTTTTCATGGACAATCTTTACACCAAAGAAGAAATGAAGATGGTCGACGAGACGAAAAAAATCATGGAAGATGACGCGCTCAAAGTTACGGCAACGACAATTCGCGTGCCCGTTTATCGCAGCCACGCCGAAAGCGTCAACGTCGAATTTGAAGACGACATTTCCGTCGACGAAGCCCGCAAAGCTTTGGAAAATTTCCCCGGCGTCATTGTGCGCGACAATCCCGCCGAAATGATTTATCCGCAACCGCTTGAAACTTCCGGCAAAGACGCTGTCGAAGTCGGCAGAATCCGTAAAGATTTTTCGATTGAACACGGCTTGAATCTTTGGGTTTGCGGCGACCAAATTCGCAAGGGCGCGGCTTTGAACGCGTTGCAAATCGCCGAACGCATGATTGCCGACGATTTAATCTGATGCAACCGTATTTGTATTTTCAACCGGAATACGTCAACGAATTTGTTTGTGACGGCTCAAAATGCGGCGATAACTGTTGCGAAAGAAATTGGAACATTGACGTTGACGCGAAAACTTTTGAACTGTACAGACGAATTAAACCCGCAGAAACGTCCGAAAAAATAACTGCTTGTTTCGATTACGACGCCGACAAGAAAAAATATTTTCTCAAGGACAAACCGTGCCCGTTTCTCACCGAAAAAAATTTGTGTCGCCTGCAACTTGAATACGGCGAAAATTTTTTATCGGAAACGTGCGTGACATATCCGCGCCGAACGATTGATTTCGGGATATTTTTTGATCGGTCGCTGAGATTGAGTTGCCCGCTTGCCGCCGAGTTGATTTTGTTCCGTGACGCGCCGATAAAATTTGAGTTCGTTGAAGTTTCGGAACAAATTCATTCACACGGCGGGAAAATTAAAATCGATTCGGTTCACGCGGGACAAAAATTCGCCGCTCACATACTCGAAATTCAAGTAGCAATGATTTCAATTCTGCAGGAACGAACGTTGACAATCGACCAAAGATTAATCGTGCTGGGATTTTTTCTCGACAGACTCGACGAAATAATTCGCGACGGCTTCGACGAAAATGCGCTGAAAAAATTAATCGCGGCGTATGAGTCGAAAAAATTTTTGGCTGAACAGGTACCGCGCATGTTGCCCGCCGTAAAATTCAACGCAGAAAAATTTTCCGAACTGTTGCTTGAATTGCTTGTGAAACTTTACGGTGACAGATTTCGTCCCGACGACAAAAAATTTCTTGACGCGCTTGCCGAAACTTTCGGCATTGTTCCCGACGAAAAAAATCAAGTCTTTGTCACAAAAATCGCCGCAAATTACGAACGACTTGCCGACAAGCTGAAAGATTTTTCGATGCGCCATGCGGCTTTCATGGAAAATTATCTGGTTAATGAATTGTTCTTGAACTGTTACCCGTGGCGGCACGAAACAAGTATCGCAAAAAATTTCGGCGTCTTTGTCGCGCAGTACAAACTTTTTGAGTTGTTTACCTTTTCGACAGCGCAAAAAAATTTCTGCAGAGACGAGCTGTTGAAGTTGACGGTTTGGTTCGCAAGGCAAGCAAATCATGATTTCGGCTTCGGAAAAATAATTCTGGACAGCGTGCCCGACGATATTTTTCCGATGGCGGAAATTTTGTTGGAGCCGTGAAATTTTTGCGGCGAAAGGAGTTATTCGTTATGGTTACGAAAAATCTGCGCGGTTTGACATTCACGACGGTTTTTGTCGGTGCGCTGACATTTTTGCCGAGCACGTGCAATTTCCCGCTTGAGCCGCCCGTTGCCTGCGCCGCCGTGAAAAAATATGTCGGCGTCGGCGAAGATTAAGCCAATCAATACGAGTCGCAGGATGTTGCCAAACTTCGCGCCGAACGCAAAGCCATCGAAGACGCCAAAAAGCAAGCGGGCGTTTACTTGAAAACTTATTCGCGCTCGATTAACGCCGTGCTCACCGACGACGAAGTTTCTGCGATAACCGCCAACGCTTACGAGCTTGTCGGCAAAGTCCAATACGAAAATATTTCACAACAGGTCACGGACAAAAGTTTCGTAATCGTCTGGCGGGCGACGGTTCAAGTAAACATCGACGACAGCGAAATTCAAAGCTGGCTCAACCTTGACACACAAAACAAAGCGGCAAATATCGTCGCCAACAAAAATATTCAAAGCGCGTTCGCCAACAACGAGGCGAAAGTTGAAATTTTGCGGGCACGCGCCGAGACCGCCTCGACTGCGAAAGATATTGCCGAAGTCAAAGCCGAATTCGCCAAAACCGACGAAGAATTTTTGTACAACAAAAAACTTGAACAGGCGATACGCTTGATGCGTTGGGAAGACGACTTTAAATACGAACTTTCATACGAGTTGCGCGCCAAAACTTTGGCAAAGGCGATTGAAATTTTGAGCGAGGCAATTCCCTTGAAGCCGAACGACGGCTTGGCTTATTACTATCGCGGCAAGGCTTACGAAACAATCAATCTCACCAACGACGAACCTTACACGAAAAAAATTTTTGCCAAATTGTTCCCCGGCGTCGTCAAAAACGGGCTTATTCAATACGATTTTCAGCGGAAGGATTTCGACAAGGCTATCGAATGTTTCACCAAAGCCATCGAAGAAAATCCCGCTGACGACGTTGCCTATTATCACCGCGCCTTGACGTATTTCAATTACACATACGAAAGCTACGGGGACGCGCACGAAAGGAGTACAACCCACAAAAGAAAAGCTTTGGACGATTTGACGACGGCTGTCGAAATTAATCCGAATAACGCTTGGTATTATTTCTACCGAAGAAGTCTTCGGGCATATCTTCAAAATGAGTTTCCGCCGCCCGAAGAAAACGCTAAAGATTTGGCGGACTTGACGAAGGCGATTGAGATTGCCCCCGACAATTATTATTTTTATTATGCACGCGGGCACCTTTATCAAGATATGGGCGAAAACTATCAAGACGCGGAAAATTATCGGCTTGCCGTTGCCGACTATCTGAAGGTGACGCAACTTTATCCGAATTATTTTCTTGCGTGGGAGCATCTCAAGGAATGTTATCGCAAATTGGGCGACAAGGCGGCGGCGGATTTTGCAAAGCGGAAATATAAAGCGGCGTGTGAACGAATCAAGGTCAACATAAGCAAAGTCAAAAAGATTCCCGACTTCCTGAAGTGAAATTTTTGAGGAATTAAAGTTGTCTTGACATGAAAAAGGCGGTGTTGTAAAATGCCACACGTGCAAACAGCAAGGGGCGGTACTTTGCCTTTTGAGTTCGGCGCGACGGCGGAAAAACTTTTCGGCGAAGATTTTGCGGACGACGAATTTTCGGGCGACGTAAAAATTTTCGGCGAGGTCGCGGATGTCGGCAAGTGTTTCGTCGTTCGCGGGCGCATTGAATGTCAAAGAAATTTTACCTGCGACAGATGTTTGACTCAAGCGACGGAAAAAATTTCAAGCAAATTCGCCGAGGAATTCGACAAATCTGCGGCGATTGATGATTTGATTGACGTTACCGAACTTTTGCGAGACGAATTATTATTGTCCCGCCCGATGAAAAATCTTTGCAAGGCGGACTGCAAGGGCTTATGTCCCGTTTGCGGCGCGAATTTAAATGACGGCGAATGTGATTGCGACAAAGCGGTCGTGAATCCGAAATTTGCGGCGTTGACTGAATTGGGAATGTGGAATGATGAATGAGGAATTAATTTCGCTTATCCAATTCCTAATTCCTAACTCCTGATTCCTAATTGATAAAAGGAGGTGTGAACCGTGGCGGCACCGAAAAGGAAATTGAGCAAAGCCAGACGCGACAGACGGCGTGCGAATTGGAAGTTGGAAGCACCGAACTACGTAAAATGTCCGAGATGCCATGAACCTAAACTCCCACACCATGTGTGCCTGGAATGCGGTTACTATGACGGCAAAGAAGTCATTGAAACGGCTTGAGGATACGGAAACAATTTGGGCAGGCATTGACAACCTGCCCGTTTTTTTTGTGAATAAATTTTTTGGGGAGCGGGGACAGTGAAAATTGCAGTCGACGCAATGGGCGGTGACAAAGCTCCGGCGGAAATTGTCAAAGGCGCGGTGCTTGCGGTAAAAAAATTTCCGTGCGAAGTAATTTTGGTCGGCGACGAAAATAAAATTCGAGAGACGCTCGA